>DASWGX010000188.1:0-4923 GCA_036393455.1 Polyangiaceae bacterium | reverse complement strand
ACGAAGCCGGAACAGCACGTCGCAATCGAAGTTTCTCGGGATCTCGTGGTTCACGCCGACCCGATAAGGCTCGCTCAGATCATGGCGAATCTGCTCTCGAACGCCGCGAAGTACACGCCGGGGGGCGGGCATATCTGGGTGGAGGGGCGGCACGTCGAGGACAAGATCGAGCTCAGGGTACGCGACGACGGTATGGGAATCGGTCCCGAAACGCTCGAACACGTCTTCGACATCTTCGTTCAAGAGCCGCAAGCGCTGGACCGCGCGCACGGGGGGCTCGGGCTCGGGCTGGCGATCGTGCGCGGGCTGGTCGCCGCGCACGACGGCACCGTGGCGGCGCATAGCGCGGGCATCAGTAACGGCGCCGAGTTCGTAGTGACGTTGCCGACTTACGACGCCGAGCGCGAATCGGCTCGCGACGTCGCACCCAAAAGCCCGCGCCCCGAGCCGACGCGCATCTAATCGTCGACGACAACGCCGACGCGCTCGAGCTTTTGGCCGAGCTCTTGTCCGTCCTCGGCCACGACCCGGTGACCGCTTCCAGTCCCGACGAGGCGATCGCCGTCGCGCGTCCGGAGCGTCCTGACGTGGCGCTGCTCGACATCGGACTGCCTGGGCTCGACGGCTACGAGCTCGCGCGCCGCCTGAGGTCGCTCCCGGAGCTCGCTGAGCTCCGGCTCGTCGCGGTAACGGGCTATGGGCAGCCTAGCGATCGCGAACGCTCCAGACAAGCCGGCTTTCTTGCGCACCTGATCAAACCGGTCGACATCGACGCCTTGCTGCGCACCGTCGCTGAAGTACTGAAAGCCTAGCGGGGCTCGCCGTCGGCTCGCCGCGACCGTATCCGCGCCGGCCATGTTCGTCTCGAGGCGCAGGATGGACGGAGGCCGGGAGTTCCGCTAACGAAGGTCCGATGAAGAACCTCGGCACCTCCTTTTGCGCGCTCGCGACGCTCGCCCTCGGCGGCCTGCTCGGTGCGACGGCGGGCCACGCCCTGGCAGCACCGTCGCAGTCTTCCGGCCGGACCCCCACGATTCGCTATTTTTGCTTCGAGGCCCACGGAATCGACGACTTGAACCGCAAGGCCAACCTGGCCGCGGCCGACGGCTGGCATCTAGTAACCGGCGGCGCGCAGCACTGGTGTTTCACGCGCTACGCGCCGAGGTGAGCCCCCCGAGCCGGCAAAGTGCGCTTTCTAGAAGGAAAGCACGACGACGCCCGAAAGCATCAGCGCGACGCTCACGAGCGTTCGCGTGCGGATCGATTCTCCGAAGAAGACGCGACCGTTGAGCACGGAGCCGGTCATGCTGATACCTCGCTTCAGCGCTTCGAAATGACTGACCAAGAGCAGCTTGATCGCGACCAGCTGAAATACCACCGCGACCACGCTGGTGACGGACGCAACGACCACCAATCCCAGATTGGCCTTCGGAGAAATCGGCCCGCCGCGGCGCCGCGCCGCCAGCCACAGCGCCATCCCGATCCCCGTGCCGGCGGTGAGCACGAACGTGTGCAAGAATGCCGACGCGTGCCGGAGCGCCAGCTTGTCGAAGACCGGCGTCAGCGACCAGAGCAACGCCACGCCCACCATGTAGCGGTTCGAGCGGCTGGCAATGAAGCCTAAGAGCGGCCCTGCCAGCTTGAAACGACTCGGTTGCGGAGGCTCGAGCAAGAGCGCGCCGATCACGACCAGGGCGATGCCAGCCGACTGAACCGGCCGTGGCAGCTCCGCGAGCATTGGAAACGCGAGCAGCGCCGTGAACACCGGCGTGAGCGACAAGAGCGGGATCGACGTACTTAGCCGGCCGAGCCGCACGCTCTCGAGGAACAGGAAGTTCGCCAGCACGTTCAAGACCACCGACGCCAGGGCGGGCGGCCAGTAGCCCGTCCCGAGCGCCCATTGTCCGCTGACGGCGACCCCAGCGAGCGCCCACGGAGCGCTCAGTGCGTTGAGCCAGACGACCAGCGACGCCGAGTCGAGCCGCCGCACCAGAAGCTTGCGAAACAGGTCGAAGCCGGTCCACGCGAACGCCGAAGCGAGGGCGAACAGCATCGGCAGCGCAAGAGTTCCCATCGAACGCGCCGCTACCTGAAGCTTTGGACGCTCTAAAGGGTGCCGAGGCGCCGGCGCAAGGCAAAGGCCGGCTCGCTAATCCAGAATCTCAACAGGTCCTTGACCATGTGCATGCCCTGAGCGAGCCCGCGCCCTTCGAGCCCGGCCAGGTCACCCTCGGTGCGGCGCAGCATGTCGACGCTGCCAGGCAAGTCGTCGGCGACGACGACCGCCGCACGCGCCGCGGTGAGACGGACGCGGCGTACCCACTCGACGACGTCGGCCACCGGATCGCTGCTGTAGAGTGTCGCCACCTCGTCCACGCGACCCCGGCCGAGCCACGATACGGACTTGTGCACACGGCGAGTCAGGTTGTTCAAGTATTCCTCGTCACGTAGCTCTGAACCGAAACCGGGCACGACGTGGCGCGCGGCCGCCGCCAGCAAGAGCTCGACGTTCTCCGCCGGCAGCTTGTCGACGACGTGCAGACGCCGCGCGACGTTGACCATCACGCGCGCCAGCGCGAACACCTGCTGGGACTCCGTCCAGTTCGCCAGCGCGGCCGGCAACAGCAAGCCCACCGGATCGGTGAATTCGACCTCGATACCGCCGGCATGCGCGCTGTGGATGTAGACGTCGAACTCGCCAAGTCCGAACACGGTCGCGACGCGATCGGCCAGCATGCGAAGGGGGTGCCCGGCGCGCGGCCCGATCCGATCGCGAACCGTCAGCCCCACCCGCTCGAGATCGGGCGAAAAGACCTTGCCGAGCCCCTCGGACAACAGCACGACGAGATCGACCGCCGTCGCCGACGCGTCGCCGAGCGCGTCTATGGATGCGAACGCCGCGGCGTCGATCGATCCGGCGTAGCCGTACCCCGAGCGGATCTGACGTGCCGACCAGGTCGACTGCTCGAGGTCGTTCGCCTTGCCGAGCGCCACGATGCCGCCCACGGCGAGTGTGGCTTCGGGGTGGCGTCCGAGCCCGTTCAAGACGTCGACGACGTCGCGCCAGGTTCGTTCACGCATCGGATCGAGCTCGAGCAGGCGATACGCCTGAGACAGCGCGGAAGCGTGATCGCCCGCGGCCTTGGTGCGCGTCACGAGCTCCGCGCGGGCCGCGACGTTGTCGGGGTCGAGAGCCAGTGCGCGATTGAGCAGCTCGACGGCGAGCTCGGGTTCCCCGAGCTCTTCGGCGCGCACGCGGGCCGCCTCGAGAAATGTGGGAACCAAAGCCTCGACTTTGGCGGCTTTCGTTTGATCGACGTAGGCCGTGAGCGCCGCCGCGTAGCGCTCCCACGGAGCCTTCTTGCCGGACCTTTTCTGGCGCAGCAGCAGATTGCGGAAATCTTCCGCGGCAGCGCCCTGTACGCCGACGAGGCGAAGCGCTTGCTCATAAGCTGCGATGGCGTCCTCCAAACGGCCGCGGCCTTCCTCGAGCTTGCCCATCTGACCGAGCGCCGCGGCGCGTCCTTCCGCGTCCGGGCTCACGCGCGCGAGCCGTGCCGCGGTTTGCGCGGCAGCCTCCGCCTGCCCCTCGCGCACTTGGAGCGAAAGCAGCCTCGCCAACCCTTCGCGCTGATCGGGTTCGATGCCGAGCACGGCGTCGAGGCGCGCGCGCGCGCGGCGCGGATCCGAGAGCTTCTCGTCGAGGATCGCCGCCATGCGCAGATTGGCTTCGATCGCGACGGCCGGCTCCGGCTTGTGATCGAGCACCTGTTGGAAACGCGTCACTGCCTGATCCCATTGCCCGTCCGCGGCGTAGAGCTCCGCCGACTTGAGCAGGCTCGGAAGGTGGCCGGGGGTCTGTGCCTGCACACGGTTCAGCGCCGCCAGCGCCGCCCGCACGTCGTGTTTGACCCCCGAAAGCAAGTCAGAAACGAGCATCCAGAGCGCGGCCGCGTGTTCCGGATCCTTGGCGCGCTGGGCCGCGTGCGTGAGCGCGTCGAGCAGACGATCGGCCTCGCCGCGAGCGAGCAGGAGGTCCACGAGGCGCTGGGCAGCCGGGCCGGCCACCGGGTTCTTTTCGAGCGCGCGTTCGACGGCCGCCACGGCGCCCGGCACGTCGCCGGCCGCGGCGCGAACCTCGGCGCTCGCGAGCAGCAGGCTTTGTACTCGTCCTAGGTCGCGGGATGTCTCGACTTCGCGCTCGGCGGCTTCTTCGAGCAGGGCCGGGTCGAGCGAACGCAACGCGATGCGCGATAAGCCACGCGCCGCGGCGAGGTTTTCCGGATCGGCACGCAGCGCGGCCCGGTACATCTCGAGGGCGGACGCGTCGCCGCGCGCTTCCAGAGCTTCGGCGAGCCGCGTCTGGTGCGCCGCTGCGCCACCACCCTCCCCGAGGGCCACGGCGAGCCTCGTATCGACGTCCATGAGCAGATTGCGATCACCCGCAGCGAGGGCCAGGCGCTCGAGGCACTCGAGCGCCTCCAGGTTCGAAATATCGAGCTCGAGGATCGAAAAACACGTTTGGCGTAGCTCGTCCTTGGCGCCGCGGCGTTCCTCCATCCGCAGGAGCTCGCACAAGGCGAGGACGCGGGCGCCGGGCGCGGCGAAGACCCGAGCCTGGCTCTTGTACACGCGCTCGAGCGCGTCGCGCTGGCCGAGCTTCGAGTAGAGGGATTCGAGAGCGAGTAGCGCGCCGAGGTGGGCGGGCTCGCGCTCGAGCACGGCTTCGAAGCACGCGACCGCGCCCTCGGCGTCGTCGAGCTGGTCCTTCAGCATGTTGCCGCGTTCCAGCAGCGCGGCGACGGCAAGTACGGGGTCTGCCGCGTGCTCGGCTTCGCCCCGGAGATCTTCGGCGAGCCGGCTCGGATTGCCCGTGGCGGCACGAAGCCGCGTGCGGGCGTCGAGCGCCGGCCGGAAATCGGG
>DASWGX010000187.1:0-5036 GCA_036393455.1 Polyangiaceae bacterium | reverse complement strand
CGTCGATACGGCGTGCTGCCGAACAGGTCCTTCCATTCTTCGCGAGTGAGGTTCCGGCCGACTTCGATGCGCGCGCTTCGCTCGAGCGCGTCGAGGTCGAGCGGGTGAGCGTAGACCCTGCCCTCCGCCTCGGTCACGAACCAAGCGCCGGCCGCAAAACCCAGGAGGAGCGCGTTCGGCTGCCGCGCGATGGCGAACGAGCGAACTTCGCCGGAGGCGGCCATCTCGAGGAGCTCGAGGTTCGCGTCGGAGCGGAGCTGCACGATCCGGCGCGCCTTGGCGTCGACGTGTGCGCTGCGAGGATCGCGGATTTCGATGGGACGGAGCGGCGCCCCGTCGAGCAGCCACGCCGTGCCTTCGTCGTCGCCTTCGGCCACCACCGCGCCGTCGCGAAAGGACCAGCGCGTGTTCTTGCCTCTTCCGCGGAGGCGCGCGCCACCCTTTTCGAGCGCGCCGCGCTCGAGGTCGACGAGCTCTGCGTCGCCGGACTCGAGCAGACCGAGCGCCCAGCGCCCCGAGCGATCGAGCGACCAGCGTTGGATGCCCTTCGACCCTTGCCATCGCTTGGGCGGCGATGCCCGCAGATCGAGCACGAGGTCGGACTCGCTCACGACGAGCCATTCCGACTGCGCATCGAAGCTCGGCAGACCCCATGACGTCGGGAGCTCCACGGGCTTTTTCGCCGCGTCCCGGAGGTCGAAGAGACACACCGTGTAGGGGTTTTTCCGGATCACGTCCTTCGGAGTCAGAGGCAGGGCGATGAGCGCCGCCCAGCGACCGTCGTGGGTCACGGCGGCATCTTGAATCGGAGCGCCGGCGCAGGACAGGTGCCGTCCTCGGCCGACGCCGGACGAGCTCCAAAGCGCTTGCGTTCCGATCGGCGCCCAGACGAGGGCGCCGCCGCGCGCCGATCGAACGATGAGGTTTCCCGTGTCCGGCGCAGCGGGACCGACGGTTCCCAGCGCGCGAAGGTCCGCGCGACAAGTATCCTCGAGCGCGCACGCAAGTACCTCGGCGCGATTGTTCACGACGAAGAGCCAGCGCTCGTCGGGGCTCACGGTGACGCCGAGCGTGCCATCGACGACCGGGAGCTCGGTAGGGGCTCCCAGCCGTTCGTCCTCGAGTCTCCACAGTGCGACGCGATCACCGCCGTGCTCCCAGCCCGCGAGGAACCGAGAGCCGTTCGAAAACGCGAGGCGCGTTGTCGCTGCTCGCGGAAGCTCCGCGACGCGCGCCGGTCCGTCCTTGGAGAACCGCCAAAGCCAGAGCTCGGGGACGCCCGGCTCTTGCCGCTCCGCCCAGTACTCCTCGGTGATGCCGGTCAGACTCTCGATGTACGCGGGACTTTCTCCCTCCTTGGCGCCCTCGCACGTGATCATCCACCTTCCGTCGTTGGACAGCGTCGCCCCGAGGGACGTCGCGTGAGATGTTCGGCACCCGTCGGCAACGGAAAGTCCCGAGGCGTGGAGCGGCGTTCCATCGAGGCGCCAGACGCGAGCGCCGACGTCGTCGAGGACGGCCACGCTCTTGCTGCTCGGGCTCAATCCAATGGTCCTGACTTCACCTTCGTGGCCGATTAACGGCTCCAGAGTCTGCCCGGTGCGCGCCGAACGGACGGCGAGTCGTCTCGCCTCGGATCCAATCGTGAGTCTTCGGTCGTCGTCGAGCGCTCTGAGGTACTCCACGTGCGTCAGATCCGAGCTCTCGCGTTCGAGCGCGTCTCCTTTCGAGTCGAGGCGCAGCGTTCGGCAGTAGCGGCCGTAGCACGTGAGCAGCGCATTTTCCTGGATCTCGAGCGCCTCTCCGGCGGAATCCGAACAGAGGAGGCGGCGATCGGAGCGGCGGTAGGCGCACGTCCGTCCCGTCAGATGCAAGGAGTCTTCGGCGAAAGCGACTGCGAGCCAGTCCTTGGACACCGCAAAGGACCATATGGGGTCGTCGCCCCAGGACACCGCTACCGATTCCGGAGCCCGAAGCGGCTCATGGAGCTGCCAGACGTAAGTCGTTCGAGCGGTGTCGCCGTCGATCACGCCCAGGAGCTCTCCGCGGCGATCGAACGCGGCTTTCACCGGCAACTCCAGCGGCCTTGGCGCCGGGAGCTCCCGCGGCTCGGGTGTTGGTCGGGTGAGGTCCCAAAGTCGAGCCGTTCCGCTTGCCGTCACGACGAGCACCCAACGCCCGTCCTTCGACACCTCGGCCTGCGCTCGCTCGTTCTCGGCGTGGAGCCACGAAGTGCTTTGGCCCGGAGCGAGCGGATGCAGCCCGAACCTTCGCGGCTTCGTCTCGATGGTCTCGAAGACGAGGTAGCGATCGTCGGCGGAAAATCCCATCGGAACCAGCGCGTGGCTCAGTCGTGAGCACGACGCGCCGCTCGGGAACGCGAACTTGCAGAGCGTCGATTGTTTGGTTCTGTTCAAAGTCGCCATGGCGCCGTCGCCCACGGCAAACCGCGCGATGTCCTGAGTAGCGTCGGGAAGCACGAATCCCAAGCCGTCGATGCCCGCCAGCGCTTCCCGGAGCGCGTCCACGGCGGCGGGGGGGGCGCCGTTGCCTCGTGCGAGCGCTTCGAGAGCGATCAGCACCGCGCGCTGAGGGTGCTGCGTCTTTTCGGCACGCGCCATGTCCGACAGTGCCAGGATCGCCTGCCGCTCCGCGCGCGCCTTTTCCGTCTCGGCTACCTCAGCCATCTGCGCCGCGTGCCCCCTTGCCTGAACCAAGAGCGCGACGAGGAGCGCAATGACGAGTCCGGCTACGGCGAGCGAAGCCGCGACGCGCCTCGTCCGGCGTCTCTGCGTCGATTGCCGGACTTCCTCCGCGCGAACGCCGAAAATCGCCGCTGCGAAGAGATCGTGCTCGAGCTCGTAGCGTGGAGGCTCGTCCGCGGATACGCGCACCACGCGCGCGCTCGAGAACGCGGCCGCTTCGAGCGCCTCGGCTGCGACACCGGGCTCGACTTCCGCTCTACGCGCGATCTCGTCCAGGGTCTTCGGGGACGACTTCATCTCGCCGGCCGTGAGCGCGGCGAGCGCCGCAAGTCCGTCGAGGCGGCGGATTCGTCGCGGCCATCGTGCGACGACCTCGTCGGCCAGGTGCGCTTCGAAAACCGAGAGACGGCCCGATCGCATGCGATCCCACGAGGCTTCGTCGAGCCGAAGCGCGGCGCCCTCGCAGCGCTGGGCGATCAACTGCAGGAGCGCCGGAGCTACGGTCGGCGGCGTTCCGGTGACGAGCTCGCGGCACAGGCGCCGTACGAGCTCGCCGTCGTATTCGATCCGGGCATGGGCGAGCAAACGCTCGAGGATCGCGGCGGCGCGGACGGCGCCGAAGCTCGTCACCGGATACCAGCGGACACGCCGGGCCGAATCGGGCAGCATGGTTTCGAGAGCCGTCCGATACTCGTCTCGCAGTACGAGCACGAGCTGGCCGTCGGCGCGCGTCAGCCCGTCGGCGATCGCCTTCGAGAGCGACGCGTGAAACGCCGCATCCCGTCCCGCGCGAATCAGCCAGCGCTCGAACTGGTCCGCAATCACGACGGCTCCGCCGGACGGGACCAGGGAGCTTGGTTCGAGGGCGTTCTCGGGCCGTACGATGCGCGCCGAATCGATGCGCGGAGCGATTCCGGCCGCGAGCAGCGAAGACTTTCCGGCGCCGGACTCCCCGTGCACGGCGAGCAACGGATCGCGCGCCTGGATGAGTACCGAGAGCTCGTCGATCTCGCGCTCGCGGCCGAGCGTGGCAAAGCCCTTCGCGTCCGTGAGCGAAAACGCACGGAGCCCCTTCACGAGCTTTTGGGCGGCGGGCAAGACGCGCTCGAGGCTCTCCAATACCGGGGCCGTGTCGTCGGGACCGCGCCACGGAAGCCACTGAACGTCCGCCAAGAGCTCCCGGTAATCGCCGGAAAGCTCGCCGGCGAACTGAACGTTCACCGGAACGATCCGAAGCTTGCCTTCACGGAAGCGCCGGAGCGCGGGACGCACCTCTTTTTGCAGGATCACGCTGGCGTCGGACACGTAGGTGCTCGAAACCAGCACCACGAACCAATCCGCGCGCTCGACGTTCCGCTCGATTTCACGGACCCAGATCGAGCCAGGTGCGATCCGCGTCCGATCGAAGAAAACGTCGTGGTCGAGGTTGCTGAGCCGCCGGTAGATCTGGCTCGCAAGTTGCTCGTCCGGGCTGACGCGACGATAGCTGAGAAAAACGGTCGCCACGACGTGTTTCGACTTCCAATTCGGGAACGGTCTTTGGAGGGTACCCCGAATTCAACGCCGGCCGCGCGCTTCTCGTGCCCGGCTACAGTGACGGGCGCCCCGTACGGGACGCCGCATCATCGAAGTCAACGCGGTCCGCGTCCTTCTCGTCCCGGTACGTCGGCGCATGGGCCCCACCCGATCAGAAGCGCGCGGTCGACTCCTCGCGCCGCCGGAGCGCGAGCGCACCGATCACGAGTCCGACTAGCGCGGCGCCGGACGAGCCTCGCGAACCGACGGCGCGGCAGCCGCAACCCTCTTTCGATTGAGGCGCGCTCGCAGGACCGCTCGCGCCGGTTGCGCCGCCCGACTCGCTTGCTCCAGATGTGCCGGCCGCGCCGTTCGCTCTGCCACGGCCGCCCGCCGTGTTTCCACCGACTGAGGCTAGGTCGAGTAAAGGGGATGAGGAGGAGTAGGGAGAGGGGAGGGATGAAGAGGGGAGGGCGCGGCTCTTCCATAGCTGGAAAATCACAGTAAGAGTGAGCGGATTCAAACCTCTCCGGCGCAGGTCAGCCCTGGAGCGGCGAATGGCGACCGCCCCGGTTCACGTCGACTTTGTCGGCGAGCCCGCCCAGGAAGGACGTGCGGAAGGATGTGCCCGTTCACCAGTCGGGCGGCGGTAGCTCGTCGAAGGCCTGCCCCGCATCCGTCCGTCCTCGCGGGCAATGCTCGGAAGTGTTGAAGCCTTGTCGTCGTTGCCGCTGCGGCGGCCGACTTCCCCCAAAGCTGTCCTCCGCGCCCGTCGCGCGTCGTTCGTCGAAGGGCTGTCAATGCTTCACGTTGGCT
>DASWGX010000186.1:0-6171 GCA_036393455.1 Polyangiaceae bacterium | reverse complement strand
GCGCGTGGCGGCGAAGCCCATGGAGCTCGTGGTCGAGTTTCGTCGTGGCGCGCTCGAGGATCGCGCCCGCCGCGTCGTCGCCGTGGTGCAGCGGCTCGGCATGGCCGGCGCGTGGTACCGCGGGGATCTGGAGCGCACGCTGCGCCAGCGCGAGCCCGGTCTGCGCTTCGCGGCCTTCGAAAAAATCGAGCACGAAGGTTGGCCTGCGCTGCTCGGCTCCGGCACGGAGGGCTCGACGCCGTTCGAGCGGCTTCGGGGACGTGCACGGCGCGCCCGCGCTCTGGCGTGGCATTGCCGCAGCGAGAATGCGGTGTACGTCGTGTGCTGCCGAGCGCGGAGCGAGAGCCTCTGCGCGCCTGCGGAGCTGCGCGTCGCGTGCGAACCGGGAGGTGCGCGTGAAGGCTGAAGAGCCCAAGCTCGGCGCGGACGAGGCGTTGGACTTGGTGCCGGTGCAAAATGCATCGGTGCGCGTCGAAGAGCACGGCGACGCGTGCGTGCTGTGGGTCCCGATTCGACGCCGTTGGTGGATGCACGGGCCCCTTGCGTGGCTCTTGCCGTTTCGCAGCGAAAAAGGCATCGCGCTCGACGCTCTGGGGCGCGAAGTCTTCAGCGCCTGCGACGGTGAGCACAGGCTCGAAGAGCTCGTCGAGGCGTTCGCTCGACGGCACAAGCTGCGCTTCCACGAGGCGCGTCTCAGCGTTCAGAGCTTCATCGCCTCGCTCCTCGAGCGCAACCTGATCGTCTTGATCAGAACCGCGAGCTCCGGCGCGAACGCCGAACCGGCCCACCACGGCACGGCCGCGGCGTCCGGGGCTGCCGCCGACATCGCCACCGCCGCCAGCACCACGGAGGGGCCGTCGTGAAGCCGATGGTGGCGCGAGATATGGTGGCGCGAGATATCGTTGCGCGCGATCAAGTGAGCCTCGGTGCCGCGAAGGCGCTGCGCCTGGCGCTGGACGGCATGAGCTATCGCATGTTTCGCTCCGGCGTCACGGTGGCGATTCTCGCGCTCGCCGTGGCGTTTCTGGTGCACGTGCTGAGCTACGGCCTGCTCTCGCACGCGACGGAGCAGAGCTGCCGGCGCGAGCTCGCCGCGGAACGGACGCTCGGACAGCTAGTGACTCGTCTCACGCGAGCCGATGCTCGGGCCAGCGTCGAAAGCGCGCTCTCGCGCGGCGAGCCGGCGCGGCGAGAAGAGTACGCGCGTTGGTCCCCCGAGGTGCGAGATCGGCTGGAGCGAGCCGGTCGCATCGCCGCTGACCTCGGTCGAGCCGCCGCGTACGTCGAGGGCTTGCCGCCCGCGGCACGCGCGGTGCTGCTCGGTGACGCCTCGGCTCTGGAATTGTTCGCGGGCTTGGACGACCCGGCGCAGCTGCAGACGTTCGAGCGACGCCTCGCGAGCCTCGGAGTTTTCGCGCCGCTCGGCGACGCAGCGAGCTTCCGGCGCCTGGTCATGACGGAACGGCGGGAGCTCGACCAGGTGATCGACCAAGTGGTGGCAGGCCACCTTTCTGCGGTCGAGCGCCTGCGCTCGGCGTACCCGAAGACGGAGCTTTCGGAGCTCGCCGTCGACCCGGCGCCGGGCTTCTACGATACGGTGCGGAAGCTCGGGTTCGTCCTGCCTGCTGCGCCGGAAGAGCTTCGTGAGTTTACCCGTCGCGAACGAGATCTGAAGGTGATTCAGCGGCTCCTGTTGACGGACTCGGCGCGCGCCGCCGCGGCCCGCGAGCTCGACCTCGGCTTGAGCGACGTGTCGTTCGGAGTCGTGGCCGACGCTGTCCGCGACGTCGAAGACGCGCGCTGGCTGGCCGCGGCGTTGAGCTCCGCGGGCTCACCCAGGCACTTCGAACCCGAGCGCCTCCGAGAGCTGATGGAAAGCCACCGGCGAGAACGGCGCCTCGAAGCCGTCGCCGCCGAGGCGGAACCGGCGCCGGAATCGGGGCTCTTGGGCGCGAGCTCGGAGGACCGCTGGCTCATCGTACTGAGCTTCGTCGTCTGCGTCGTCGGCGTCGCCAACGCCATGTTGATGAGCGTCACGGAGCGCTTCACCGAGATTGCGACCATGAAATGCCTGGGAGCGCTGGATCGCTTCATCATGGCGATGTTCTTGTTCGAAGCCGTCGTTCAGGGCGTGGTCGGCGGACTTTCCGGCGTCATTCTGGGCATCGCGCTCGCGGCGCTGCGCGGTCTCGTCGAGTTTGGGACCTTGTTCTCTCGAGGTCTTGCGGCGGCCGCGGAAGTGGGGACGGGTGTCTTCGTTTCGCTGGCCGTGGGCGTGCTCCTGGCGATGCTGGCGGCCGTGGGGCCCGCGTTCCTCGCGGCGCGCCTTTCACCCATGGAGGCGATGCGCGTCGAATGACTGCCATGGCGCCGACCGCCGCGGCCCGCGAGGCGAGCTCGCCCGAACGCGCCGTCATCATCCGCACGCTCGACCTCAAGAAGAGCTACGGCAGCGGCGAGGCCATCACGTACGCCTTGCGCGGCGTCGACGCCGCCATCTTGCGTGGCGAGTTCATCGCCGTGATGGGGCCGTCCGGCTCAGGCAAGAGCACGTTCTTCAACATGATCGGAGCGCTCGATTCTCCGAGCGAGGGGCGCATCTTGATCGACGAAGTGGACGTAGCCGAGCTTTCGGCGGTCGAGCTCGCGTTTCTGCGCTGCCAGAAAATTGGCTACATCTTCCAGAGCTACAACCTGATCCGCTACATGACCGCGCTCGAGAACGTCACGGTTCCGATGGCGTTTGCCGGCGTGCCTCCGGAGGAAGCCCGCCGGCGCGGCATGGAGCTGCTCGAGCTCGTCGGCCTGGCCGACCGCTGGGCGCACCGTCCGATCGAGATGAGCGGAGGACAGCAGCAGCGGGTCGCGATTGCGCGGTCACTCTGCAACCAACCGAAGATTCTGCTCGCGGACGAGCCCACGGCGAACCTCGACTTTGCCACCGGGCAGGGCATCCTCGACATCCTGCAACGGATCAACTCTCAGCGAGGCGTCACCATCGTTTGCTCCACCCACGACCACCGGCTCCTGGCCGTGTGCGACCGCATCATGTGGATTCGAGACGGACGCGTGGAGCGCGTGGAGCGGCGAGAGAACATCCAGATCACGCTCGGCAAGGTGGGAGACGAGTCATGACGCGCTTCGGGTTCGCCGCGCGTCGGCCTGCGGTGCCTTTCGGCGCCCCGCGCTTCCGGTGGTTCCGGGTGTTCGCGCTCTCGGTCGCGCTTCTGGCGAGCTTCGTGCCTACGAGCGCGCGTGCCACCGAGGAGCGAAACCAAGCCGAGGAGCGAAACCAAGCCGATGGCGTCGAGCTCGAAGAGCAGCCGCAGCTTTCGGCGGAGGAACGGACCTACCTCGGAGACCTCGAGATGCTGACGCGCTCTCCCCATCGTCTGAGCGGCAGCGAGTTCGGCAGGGCCGCCGCCCGCCATATCGAGGCCCGCCTTTCCGCGCTCGGTGTGACCGAGGTGTTCGGCCTCGACATGCCGGTCTGGCAGGGCCGCACGCGTGAGGCGTGGCTAGAGGTCGAAGGCAGGCGCGTGGCGCTCTATCCGCTGCGTCCCAACGTCGTGGTGCATCCGGTGACGCCGGCGGAGGGCGTGCGGGGCCGGCTATTTTACGCCGGTCGCGGCGGCCTCTCCGAGTTCGGTTCGCACGCGGTCGACGGCGCGATCGTCGTGCTCGAGTACGATTGCTTCGACGAGTGGGAACGCGCGTTCGCGCTGGGCGCCGTCGCCGTGATCTTCGTGGGAAACGGGGAGGAGACGCCGATTCAACCCAAACACGCGGGCGTCCCTGCGAATCTGCTCAGATTCTATGTCCCGCGTCAGACGCTGGAGGGTGTCGATCTCGAGAGCGGCAGAGTCGAAGCACACCTGGTGAGCCGCGTGGCGTGGGAACGGCGGGTCGGCAGAAACATCGTTGCACGCGTACGCGGAACGGATCCGGAGTTCGCGGCGGGACGCGATGCACCCGAAGCGATCGTGCTGGGCACCGCGTTCGACAGCTTCGGCGTCGTACCCGAGCTTGCACCGGGAGCGCGTCGCGCCGCCAACGTCGCCGCGCTGCTCGAGGCCGTGGCGCGCTTTCGACGCGAGCCTCCGAAGCGCGATGCGATCTTTCTCTTCCTCGACAATCAGGCGCGCGCGCAGCAGGGGGCGCGCGAAGTCTACTTCACTTTCACGTCGCCGGACGAGGTCATGGAGCGCCAGGAACGCTCGCACCGAGACGAACGCGAACACCTGCGCGCCATGCGCGCGCTGCTCGAGCGCGACGGTCTCCGCTTCGAATCCGGCGCTCCCCGATCGGTGGCGGGCGCGAACGTTGCATTGTGGCTCGAGCGCGCCCTCGCGGATCAGGCGGACTATGCGCGTGACGACGCGAAGAAGGCGCTCGCCGTGCTGCGTTTGAAGGGAGAAGCCGCTGACGCCGAGGAAGCGTTGCGCTATGACGCTCTGGCGTCGATTTGGGACGAGCTCCGGCGAGCGCTGCACGAGGACTCGCTCGCGACGCTCGTGCGCGAAAGAGAGGCCGCTGCCGTCGGCCCGGGTCCACGAGCGGAATCCGCGCGGCTCTACCTTTCGGCCTTTCAAACGCTCATTTCAGCGACGTTCCACCGTTTCGATCAGCGCCTGAGCGAGCTCGATCGTGAGGTGGCGCTCGATACCCAACGCGCCAAGTTGCGACAGGTGCTGGGCCTGCACGGCAACGACGCGTCGACCGTGCCCGTGCTGCACGTCGACTATTCCTTCGGCGACGCGAGCGCCTCGTGGGGCGTCGTGGTCGGAGATCACAGTGCCGAGCTGTTTTCGTGGAGGGCGCCCAAGCCCGAGGGCGACACGCCGGGCTACTACGGTAGAGTCCTCAACGCGTTCAGCGAAGTCGTGCCGGCCCAGGGTATGGACAGACTCGTGCGCCGCACGCTGAGCGACCCGAGCTACGGCCTCGGCTTCGCGCCGAAGCCCTTCGTGTCGAGCGGAGCCGTCGCCGGTGGGCACGGCGTTTACAACGTCGCCTTCATGACGGGCAGTGACGGCCGCGCGCGCGACGGCCACCCGGCGGACGACCTCGCGCACCTGTCCTGGAAGGAGCTCCGCGCCCAGGCACGCGAAGGCACCGAGGTCTCGTTGCGCCTCGCGAGCAGCGAAAGCATCAGCCTGCCGCCCGTCTTCAAGGCGCTGGCCAAGACCAAGCTGCCGTCGTGGTCGGAAGGGCAGTCGAACGGCGACTACGCGGGCCTGGTCGTGAGCGGCGGCCTCGCGGAGGATCGTCCCGCGGCGGGTGCGCTGATGGCGCTCTGGCCCGGCACGCTGAACTGGAAGCGGCAGGCGTGGTCTTCACTGAGCGAGGCCAGGAAGACGCCGGGCTTCGAGCCGATCGGGCTCGTGCCGGTCAACGAAAACGGGCGTTTCCGCGTCGTCGGGTTCCGAGAAGATCTCTACCAGGAGATGATGACGCTCGGTGCCCTCGTCGATGGCGACGGCCGCTTGCTCGCCGTCTCCACGACCGAGCATCAAGCGCAGCGGCTCAACGACACGATGCGGGTCAACCTGTTTTTCGGAACGGGCGGCCACTTCACGGCGTCGAGCGCGTACCCGGCGCGGCCGGAGACGTTCAAGCTGCTCAAGGCTTCGAGCGACGGCTTGTTTCGCGATACGCGAGCGCTCTGGGGAATGCTCGGGGGACAGGGCTTTTTCTACGTCTCCGATCAGGTCGTCGACTATCGAGTCAAGTTGTTTCAACCGATGGGTCCGGTCGCGCTGGGCGACTTCGACCCAGACCATCCCTTCGGTTCCGGTCTTGCGCCGGCAGTCTTTCGGGCGGGTCACGCACTTTCCAAGCGGACGGCTCTCGATCTCTGGCAACTGAACGAGACGCGGCTCGATCAACTGCGCCGCCGCGGCGTGACCAGCGCGGACCTGGAGCTTTTGCACGGCCGCGCCCGACGTGCGGCGGAGCAGGCGGAGCGGGCGAGCACGGTGCCGCGGCAGGAGGCGGGTTGGCTTCGCAGCGCGGCGCTCTCCCAGCGCGTGTACCTGCCGCTGCGCACCACGATGGACGACCTGGTGCACGCGATCGTGCTGTTGCTTCTCTTGGCGATTCCGTTCGCGTTTTCGCTGGAGCGGCTGCTCGTCTGCGCGACCAGCATCTACGGCCGCATCGCCGGTTTCA
>DASWGX010000185.1:0-7896 GCA_036393455.1 Polyangiaceae bacterium | reverse complement strand
TCACCGCGGTCAGAACGTGTGGGTGTACAGCCGCGACAGCCGCGACAGCGCGTGGAGCGAGCCAGAGTACCTGGCCGCCCTGAATTCCGACCTCGACGAGGTGGCACGGTCCGTCGCACTGGACCACCTGACCATCGTCCTCTCCCGCCGGGAGCTCGGAACCTCCGACTACGATCTCTTCGTGAGCGTGCGGGACAGCGTCGATTCGCCCTGGAGCGAGCCGGTTCCGCTGGACGAGCTCAACACCGCAAACAGCGAATCGAGCCCCTTCATGCTGGAAGCCGGCCTCGAGCTCTACTTTTCATCGAGTCGCGCCGAGGATCAGGGCACCGATATCTATTTTGCCTCGCGCGCCACGACCTCCGCCCCCTTCGGAGAAGCTGCGCCGGTCACGCAATTGAACTCGCCGGCGGACGATGCCGACCCGTGCGTCTCGGCAGACGGGGACTACGTCGTCTTCGCGACGAACCGAGACGACGGCTTTTTCGAGCTGTACGAGGCGTTTCGCGAACCGCGTTGAGAGACGTTTCACCGCGCCGCTCAACGCGGCACTGGCTCGGGGACTAGGATTCGAACCTAGATAACAAGATCCAAAGTCTTGCGTCCTACCCTTGGACGATCCCCGAAAGCGGGTGCTCGGACGCTAGCACAGGGCTCCTCGCGGAGGCCACCGCGCGCCCGCTCGCCCGGACCGCGGATGAGGCGCGGCCCGGCCAATTTCGGCTGCCGGGCGCCGCGGGCCGCGCCCGGCGCGTTGACCCGCGCGCCGTGCTCCGTCAGGCTTCGCCGCGTGCGCTGCATCTTCGCCGATGTCGACGGCGTCGCCTCGCGCCGCAAGCTCGAGCGTGACGCGGAGCGGTTCTGGCGGGGAATCGTCGGTGTATCGCGCGACGACGCGATCGAAATCGCCGAACGCTTGAAACGCGCGTACCCGGGGCTCTACGCGCACAGCGTCTCCGGCCGCTCCAAGCTGGTCGCGGTCGGGTGCGACGAGCCACGGCTGCGTCCGCTGCGCGACTTGCTCGTCGCGCGGGCTCCACGCACGCTCCCGTTCCGCGTCGTACCCGACAACGTCGGGTGCCGTGGAAAGGACGCGGCGGGTCTCGTGAGTGCCCTGACGCGTCATGATCTCACGCGGGGACGCTGGCGGATGGGCTTCTCGCGCGGGCACTTGCTCGAGCTCACGCTGCTCTTGACGCGAAGCCCGCGCTCGGAACACGACGCCCTGCTTCGAGACGTCGAGCTGGCTGTCGACGAGTTGATCGGCCGCGAGCGCGCCGAGGACTGGGTGGGCGCCGTGGACGTAGCCGGCGCTCCCGGCGGCGGTTTGCTCAAGCTGGCCGGCGCGCCGGCGTCCGCGACGATCGGTTTTTCCGAGCTCGGCGCTGCGGTCGAGCAGGCCGTCGTCGCCCTCTACGCCGGCTTGAGCCCGGAGCCATGGCACCTGAGCTCGGCCCAATCGGGCTGGGTGATGTTCGAGATGGAACCGGACGACCCGCGCGGCGCCGCGGCCCAGACCGATCTCTTGGTCGCGACCACGGCGGCTCCGGAAATGCTGAAAACCTTCCTCGAAGGAGCCCCGTTCAGCTCTGCGCGGTTCTCCCGCCACTCCGAGCGTTTCGCCTACGTCAAGTATCGCGACACGTCGTCCGATTCGAATCAGCGCCTGACTCACCGCACACGGCTCGAGGATACAGTAGACCGTGCGCTCAGAAAGCAAGGCCTGGGCGCCGTCGTGGGCAACGGAATCGGCGTGGCGCACTCGTACGTAAACCTCGCTCTTTTGGACCCGCCGCGCGCCGTTCCGGTCCTCCGCGAAGCAGCGGTCGCCTGCGCGCTCGACCAACGTTCGTGGCTGCTCTTCTGTGACGCCGATTGGCGAGACGAGTGGGTCGGGCTCCTGCCCGGCGCGCCCGAACCGCACGGCTGATCGACGTGCCCGCGCCTCGTTCAGGGAAACCAGCGCGCGAGTCCGGCCGCAAGCGGCTCGAGCTCGGAAATGCCGCCGAGGCGCTCGAGCGCTCGGCGCACTCGCCGCACGCTCGGCTCCACGAAAGGAAGGAAGCTCGGGTTCTGCGTCACGCGATCGAAGTAGATGAAGCGACCAGCGTCCTTCAACTTCCTCTGTACCGTAACCAAATCGAACTCGAAACGGAGCCGCTCGGGCGCCGCGACGCCTGCGGCGACGGCGTATTCGTCGAGACGCGCTTGCACGAGTTCCGGTTCGAGGGACTGGTAACTGTCGGCGAGCAGCGCGACCAGATCGTAGACGCGCGGTCCCTGCAGCGCGTCCTGGAAATCGATCCACGCGAGGCGCGGTCCGGCGGGAGTCGTTTCCACCATCAGGTTGCGACTCTGGTAGTCGCGGTGCACGAACCCGCGCGGCCAATCGGCGATGAAACCGGCGAGCCAGCGCGCCGCGCTCGCGAAGCCGGCGCGTTCGTCCCCGGACAGGGTCACGCCCCGAGCGTCCAGGGCCCATTCGCGAAAGTGATCGATTTCGCGCTCGAGCAGAGCGCGATCGAAAGCGCGGCGCCGCGCCAGGCTCTGCTCGGGAAGCTCGGCGAGGCTCGACTGAGCCCGCGCCAGGTCCACGGCCGCCGCGCGATACAAGGCCTCGCGCGCGCTGGGATGGCGCTCGACATGGCGCGCCAGTGTGTCGTCCCCCAGATCCTCGACCAATATCAATCCTTCGGAGTGCGAGGCGCCGAGCAGGCGCGGAACGCGTATGCCGCGCGACTCGAGCAGCCCGCGGAGCTCGACGAACGACGCGTGCCCCCATTCGTCGGTGCCGCGGGGCGCGTGCATGGCGACGACCGAACCGCCACCTTCGAGATCGACGCGCACGAAGAGCCGCGTCGAACCTCCGCCCCACAGGCCGCTGACGCCGCTCACCCGCCGATCGATCGCTTCGCCGGCGAGAGCCGCGATCGCGCGGGCGAGCCTTGCGTCGACGTCCATCCCTCGTGTGTTACCGCGCGCGCCCCGGCGTGGGAAATTCGGTGGCTCCCGTGACGCGCCTCGGTCGGCCCCGCGACGGCTTCGAACCGTTGCTTCGCGAGCTTGCCGACGCGCTCGGCCCGCTGCGCGACACCGGCGCGTGGCTGACCGGAGCCGCCGCGTGGCTGGAGCTCGTGGTGACGTGGAATGGCCGCATCGATCTGACGGCGGCGCGCAGCGCCGAGGAGCTGGTGGACTTGGCCGTCGCCGACGCCCTCTTGCTCGCCCGGCATGCGGACGATGGATCCTCGTGGCTGGATGTCGGCTCGGGCTTTGGCGGGCCTGGACTCGGACTCGCGCTGGCGCGGCCGGATCTGGCCGTTACGCTCGTCGAGCCCCGCCACAAGAGGGCGTCGTTTCTGCGCACGGCCATCGGCGCGGCGCGCGCGGAGCGGGCGACGGTTCGGCGTGCGCGCGTCGAGGAGCTCGCTCCGGCCCCTTGGGACACGGCCGTCGCTCGCGCCACCTTCGCTCCGGCTCGCTGGCTCGAGCTCGGCTCGCCGCTGGCCCGGTCGGTCTGGGTGTTGCTGGCAGACGGCGCGGCGCCTGCCGAGAACCCGGCGCTCGAACGAGATCGCGATGTGATGTATCGATGGCCGCTCACCGGCGTACAACGCCGGGCGGTTCGCTACTCGCGCAGCAGCGCTGGGAAGGAAACGTCCGGCGCGGCGTAGGACTCTTCGATGGGTTTGGAAAGCAGCATGCCAATGCCTGAATCTCGCCCGCCACACGTTATTTACCTCATGGGCGCCGGGCCGAAGGCTGGTGCAACGGCGGGCCTTTCCGGCTGGTCGGTCGCGAGTTTTCCTTGCAAGTCGCGCGTTTAGGAAAGAGACTTACCCTACCGTCGAGGCTGCAACATTGCCCGGCCTCGAATCTTTGACTCGGCCGTCACGTCCAAGGTCGGCGGCCCGCCGCTCGTGGACGAGCTCGTCGAAACGATAGGAATGGAGAAATGAAAAGACCGGTCCTCGCTCTCGTCTCGCTTTCGATCATCGCGTTCGCCTTCGTCGCCGCCGCGAAGCTCGAAGTGATCGGAAAATCAGAGGTTCGCTTTCAGGCCGTGGGCCCCGCGGGTCTGAAGATCAACGGCAGCGCGCCGTCGCTGACGAGCAAGGAAGACGGCGAATCGCTCGTGTTGACGGCGCCTGCCGATCGTCTCGAGACGGGCATCGGGCTCAGGGATCGACACCTCAAGAAATACATCAACGCCGAGAAGCACCGGGAGATCACCTTCAAGGTCAAGAAGAGCTCGCTCAAGGTGCCCGACGACGGCAAAGAGGTGTCGTCGAAGGCCAAGGGCAGCCTCACCCTGAACGGCCAGACCAAGCCGACCAGCTTCGCCTACAAGGCCAAGCGAACCGGCAGCGACATTCACGTGCAGGGTCTCGGCGATCTCGATATCCGGAACTTCGGTATCGAGGTGCCCTGCTACCTCGGCGTGTGTGTGGATCCCATCGTCAAGCTGAAGGTGGGCTTCAAGCTGCGCGACAAGTGAGCTTGCCTCGTCGACGTTGACGCGGCGCCTCTGCCGCGGCTAAAAAGCCCTCATGCCGGCCCGAGACTTCCGGATGGCGTTCCGGACGTGCGAGTTTACCGTGCCGGGCCCCCGCTCCCGACCGCAGCCGCGCCGCCATCCCCCGACGTTTTGGCGTTCGGGGCGCTGGCTTCTCGCGGTCGTTCCGCTCCTTCTGCTCGTATGGGCGGAACCGGCGCAGGCATACACGTGGATGATCCGGCACGGCTACGGCGGGTGCCCCACGTGCCACGCCGATCCGTCCGGCGGCGAGCTCTTGACTGCCTACGGCCGCGTCCAGAGCGATCTCATCTTGCGCATGCGCTACGGCAGCGACAGCGTATCCGCGGCGTCGAGCGAGTCCTCCTCGGGAGACTTCGACGACTTCGGCGACTTCGGCACCGAAGACTCCGGCGGCGACTCCGAGCCGGCCGCCAAGGAAGAGAGCAAGCCCGAGCCCGAGCCTCCGCCGGAAGACGAAGGCAGCAGCATCAACACCTCCGGGTTTCTGTTCGGTGCGGTGACGATGCCCGATGCCCTGCTCCTGGGCGGCAGCTTCCGCTACATGAACCTTTACAAGCTCGGCAACGAAGATCCGTTCGACACCTTCCCGATGCAGATGGACGTGTACGGGCAGGTCGAGGCCGGCTCGTTCCGCGCCGGCGCGAGCATCGGTGCGGCGCGCGTTCCGGCGAGCTCCCCGCACGCTCGGGCGGCCCAGGTGACGACGGGGCAGGGCGAGCAGTTCAACCTGATTTCGCGCTGGCACTGGCTCGGCTTCGAGCTCGACCCGAAGACCCTGCTGCGCGCGGGCCGCATCAACTTGCCCTTCGGCGTGCGCATCCCCGAGCACACCATGTGGGTTCGTGAAGCGACGTCCACCGATCGCGAGTCCGATCAGCAGCACGGTATCGCCCTTGCCTACAACGAGGCCAAGATGCGCGCCGAGGGCATGGCAATCCTCGGCAACTACCAGGTGAACCCCGACCGCTTTCGCGAACGCGGCTACGCCCTCTACGTCGAGGGCCTGCTCAGCGACGCTCTGTCGTTCGGCATATCGAGCAAAATCACGCGCGCTCGAGCAGACGTTGTCAGCGTGGCTGCGGTGACGCGTCAGGCTCACGGCCCGATGCTGCGCGCGGCCTTCGGCGAAACTCTGGTGCTCCTGGCCGAAGCCGACGTGCTCGTCAAAACGAACACTTCGCTCGGCTACGTCGGCTTCGTCCAGGCGGACATCCTGGCCGTTCAGGGCTTGCACTTCATGCTCACGGGCGAAGCGCTCGACGGCGGTGCGCTCGACGCCTCGCCCAAAGTGACCGGCGCGGGAAAACCGCGCTTCGGCGGCTGGGTCTCCGCGAACTGGCACTTCTTCACGCACCTCGACTTTCGCCTCGATCTCGTTGCGCGGCAGTCCGATCCGCTTACAATCCTGGCCCAGCTCCACCTGTTCTTGTGATGCGATCCGTACCTCCGCCCAGAGTTTCTCCGTTTCGCGTGGCGCCACGCGTCGCGTGCGCACTCGTCGTCGGAATTTCGGCTCTCACGGTGGTTGGCAACGCGCGCGCGTCGGAGACGTTTCCGCAGGCGGTTCAAGAGCATCTCGATCTCGCCTGCGCACCCCAGTGCACGCTCTGCCACACGACGCCCGCGGGCGGCCCCGGAATGATCGACAAGCTCTTCGGAGGCGCGATTTTCGGTCAAGGCGCGCGGGCCAAAATGCCGGAAACCATCCCCCCCGCGCTCGACACGCTCAAGGCGAATGGATCGGATGTGGACATGGACGGCGTCACCGATATCGACGAGCTCCGCGCCGGCATGAACCCAAACCCCGGCGACACCGAGCTCTGTCTCATCACCTACGGCTGCGGCGCGCGCATCGCGTCGGGCAATGCATCGCGACCCGCCGTGAACGGCTGGGGAGCGCTGGCCGCCGCACTGGCGGCGATCGCGCTCGCTCTACGCTTGCGAAAGGCTCCCTAGCGCCTTTCCTGCGCGGAAGCTCCTCTTCAGGGAGCTCGTCCTCAGGCGCCGCCTTCGCCGCCCGCGCCGCCCGCCGAGGGGCTTCCACCGCTGCCGCCGGCACCGCCCGCACCGGTAGCCGGTTCCCCGCCCGCACCGCTTGGCTCCCCACCCGCGCCGCTCGGCTCCCCGCCCGTGCCGGCAGGCTCGCCGCCGTTGCCGCCCGCGCCGGGTTCGTCCCCGCCGCCGCTGCCGCCGGCGCCCGTGGCGCCGCTGACTCCGCCGGTGCCCACCGTGCCAGCCGTGCCCGCGGCTCCGGCCATGCCACTCGAACCACCGCCGGCTCCCGTTCCTCCAGCAGCGCCGCCCGTCGAGGATCCGGCGTCCGGGTCGTCGACGATTTCACTGCGATCGACGTCCGTGATCAACGTACAGCTCACCGCCGCGACGGTTCCGAGCGAAGCCAGTATCAAGTAATCCCGTATCGAGCGCATCTGAGAGCCCTTTCAGCGACTTTCCCACCGGTAAGAGAACGGCGGGCGCTAGTTTTCCCCGGCCCTGCCGGCGAGCGCAAGGGGAATCTCGGCAAGGCTCGGCGCGGCGGCGCACGCCTTTCGGCTGCCGCGCTCAAGGGAACCCCAAGGGCCTTTCCGGAGACGGCGTTTCGCCACCGCCTTTTCGGAGGAGTCTTGCCTCGGATCGGAACATAGCGGTTCGGGCGGGGAGCCGGTTTTTCTCGTCACGGGCCTCGGTCGCACAAAACCTCGGGCTGGAAGCGCCGGCTCAATCGCGCGGGCTCATGCGCGCGTACCGCGACAACGAAAGACCGAAGTAACCATCCGCCGATTCGAACCAGCCACAGAGCTCGAGCCCCGCTTCGGAGAGCAGGGCGCGCACGCTGTCGCGCGAAAACTTCCGGCTGATCTCCGTGAGCATGCGCTCGCCGCGCGAGAACGCCACGCGCATCCCGACTTCCGGTACCGTGACGACCTGATCCGCGAGGCTCTCCAAATGCATTTCGATTTGACACAGGGCGGGGTTGTAGAACGCCACATGACGAAAGCGTGACAGATCGAAGTCCGCGCCGAGCTCGCGATTGAGCACGCTGAGGATGTTCTTGTTGAAGTCCGCCGTGACGCCGCAGGCGTCGTTGTAGGCCGCGTTCAGCACGGACTCGTCCTTGACGAGATCGGTGCCGAGCAGCAGGTGATCGGAAGGCGAAAGCTCCTCTCCGAGCCGGCGAAGGAATGCCACGGCCGCCGCCGGATCGAAGTTGCCGATGGTGCCGCCGAGGAAGGCGAAAAGCCGGCGCTCTCCGCGAGGAATGGCGCCGATGTGGTGATCGTAGTCTCCGACGATCGCGTTGACGCACAGCCACGGGTAGCGTTCGAGCAGGCGCGCGCTCGAGCGGCGCAGCATCT
>DASWGX010000184.1:0-8333 GCA_036393455.1 Polyangiaceae bacterium | reverse complement strand
TTTGAAGAGTCCTTCGCCGAGAACAGAAGCCCCGCCGAGCGAGAGAGCGAGCGGGAAGAAGAGCGCCAGCCGTTCGCGCAAGGGGGCGACGTTGCAACGTCACTTCACGGAGGCCGGCGTCGACGCGTTCGACCAGGTCGTTTGGGAGCGGCGTCAAAGCGTGATCACGAACCCCGATGGTTCCGTGGTCTTCAAAATGGAAGGCACGGAGATTCCCGCGTCGTGGTCGCAGTTGGCTACCGACATCGTGGTATCGAAGTACTTCCGCAAGGCCGGGCTCCACGGCGACAAGAACCAGGGGGAAACCAGCGTGCGGCAAGTCGTGTACCGGATCGCCCACACGATCCGCGTCGCGGGGGAAAAGTTCGGCGGATACTTCGCGACCAAGAAAGACGCCGACGTCTTCGAAGACGAGCTCAAGTGGCTGCTCGTGAACCAGTACGGCGCCTTCAATTCGCCCGTGTGGTTCAATTGCGGGCTTTTCCACGAGTACGGCATCACCGGCTCCGGCGGAAACTGGGCCTGGGACGACGCGGCCGGTCAGGCCGGTGATGTCCAGGAAACACCGAACGCCTACGAGCGCCCTCAGTGCTCGGCGTGTTTCATCCAATCGGTCCAGGACGACCTGATGAGCATCTACGATCTGATCAAGGCCGAAGCGCGGCTGTTCAAATACGGGTCGGGCACGGGCAGCAACTTCAGCGCCATTCGCGGCAAGCAGGAGAAGCTTTCGGGAGGCGGCACTTCGAGCGGCTTGATGAGCTTCCTCGAGGTTTTCGACCGCGCCGCAGGCGCCACCAAGAGCGGCGGCACGACGCGCCGAGCCGCGAAAATGGTGTGCCTCGACATGGACCATCCGGAGATCGCGGACTTCATCGAATGGAAGGTACGCGAAGAGCGCAAGGCGCTGGCGCTGATCGCCGGGGGCTACGAAAGCGACTTCAACGGCGAAGCCTACAAGACGATCAGCGGGCAAAACTCGAACAATTCGCTGCGCATCAGCGACGACTTCATGCGGGCCGCGCTGAGCGGCGGTGTCTGGAAAACACGCGCGCGCACGACGAACGAGGTGGTGGACACGCTGGACGCGGCCGACCTCTGGCGCCGTGTCGCCGAAGCCGCGTGGGCTTGCGCCGACCCCGGCATCCAATACGATTCGACCATCAATACTTGGCACACCTGTGCAAACTCGGGGCGTATCAATGCGTCGAATCCGTGCTCCGAGTACATGTTCTTGGACGATACGGCGTGCAATCTTGCATCGCTCAATTTGACCAAGTTCCTGGACGGCACGGAGCTCGACATCGAGAGCTATCGCCGGGCGATCGAGGTGTTCTTCATCGCGCAGGAGATTCTGGTCGATCTGTCGAGCTACCCGACGGCTCGCATCGCGAAAAACTCGCACGATTTCCGGCCCCTCGGGCTCGGTTACGCGAACCTCGGCACGCTGCTCATGTTGCTCGGCGTTCCCTACGATTCGGACAAGGGGCGGAGCATCGCTGCGGCCCTGACGGCGATCCTGTGCGGACACGCTTACGTGACGAGCGCGCGCATGGCCGCCTCGAAAGGTCCCTTCTCGGGCTACGCCAAGAACCGCGAGCCGATGTTGCGCGTGATGAACCTGCACCGCGAGGCTGCCTACGCTATCAACCGCGATGAGTGCCCGGAATCGCTTTGGCGCGCGGCGTGTCAGGACTGGGACGACGTCGTCAGCGAGGGCGAGCGATACGGCTATCGCAACGCCCAGGCCACGGTGCTGGCACCGACGGGCACGATCGGTCTCTTGATGGATTGCGACACCACCGGGATCGAGCCGGATTTCGCGCTGGTGAAGTTCAAGAAGCTGGCGGGCGGCGGCTACTTCAAAATAGTCAATCAGTCCGTGCCCGCCGCGCTCGGGCGCCTCGGCTATTCCGAGGTGCAGATCCGAGAAATCGTGGCCTATGTGTCGGGCACCAACACGTTGCTCGGCGCGCCCCACGTCGGCCGTGCCGCGCTCAAGGAAAAGGGCCTCACGGACGCGGACCTCGCCAAGGTCGAGCAGGCGATTCCCAGCGTGTTCGACTTGAACCTGGCCTTCGCCCCCTGGGTGCTCGGCAAAGAGACGTACGAGCGGCTCGGCGTGGACGCCCAGAAGATGAGCGTTCCCGGCTTCAACCTGCTGAAACACCTCGGCTTCGGGGAAGCGCAGATTCAGGAAGCCAACGACGTCATCATCGGTCGCATGACGATCGAGGGGGCGCCCTACCTGCGCGAAGAACACCAGGCCGTCTTCGATTGCGCGAACCGCTGCGGACGCACCGGGCGCCGCTTTCTGGCACCGATGTCGCACGTCAAGATGATGGCTGCGACGCAGCCGTTCCTTTCGGGCGCCATCAGCAAGACCGTGAACCTGCCCGACGACGCCAGCGTCGAAGACGTCAAGCAAGTCTACGAGGAAGGCTGGAAGCTCGGTCTCAAGGCGGTAGCTTTGTACCGCGACGGCTGCAAGGCGTCACAGCCCCTCTCGACGAGCGACAAGGCCTCGGATGCTTCCGAAGCCGCGGCCAAAGACGCCGAAGCCGCCCAAAAGGCGGTCGTCCATGTACGGCCTCAAGGTGATCGCGTACGGCTGCCGAAAAAGCGTAGCGGTTTCACGCAAGAAGCCGCGGTGGGCGGGCACAAGGTGTTCTTGCGCACCGGCGAATACGAAGACGGAACGCTCGGCGAAATCTTCATCGACATGCACAAGGAAGGCGCCGCCTTCCGCTCGTTGATGAATTGCTTCGCTATGGCCGTGTCCGTGGGCCTACAGTACGGCGTGCCGCTCGAAACGTTCGTCGAGCAGTTCACGTTCACGCGCTTCGAGCCTCACGGCGTCGTCAGCGGGCACCCCAACATCAAGTTCGCGACGTCTATCGTCGACTACATCTTCCGCGTGCTCGGTGTGGAGTACCTGAAGCGCTTCGACTTCGCCCAGGTCAAGCCCGCGGAGGACGCGGCGCGCATCGAAGACCCTACCGGGCGCAAGCTCGAGCAACCGCTCTCCGAAGCGCCGGCGACGGCCCTCGAAGCATCGCCGCCCAAGGCGGGCGAGTCGTTCGCGGCGCTGGACGCCCAGCTCGAGGAAATGATGGGCGACGCGCCGGTCTGCGACGGTTGCGGGCACATCACGGTTCGCAACGGCGCCTGCTACAAGTGCCTGAATTGCGGAAACTCGATGGGTTGCAGCTAGGCCGAGAAAAGCAGTCGAACCGGCTCCCCGGCCAGTCGAGCTCTGAAAAACGGGAGGCTCGGGCTGACTTTTCGATCCGTGCCCCTCGTCTGATAAACAGGGGTCGAGTAATAAGGGAAGGCCCCGGTTCGGGGCATTCGGCGGCACGAAGGACCGCTCGGAGGATAGCGATGAAGCACGCATCACGGCGCAGCGCCCGCACCTTGGTTCTCTCCCTGACATTGGGGCTCTCGGTGCCGATGGCTCTGATTCAAACCAGCTGCAAGGAAGACGAGCCCCCTCCTCCCCTCCCGTCTGCGGCGCCCGTGGCCACACCGGCGCCCACCGTCGAGCTGGTGCCGGAGCTAGACGCCGGTCTCGCCGACGCGGGGGACGCCGGACCGAAGGTCACCGGCACCGGAAGGCCGGCATCGAGCATGATGGCGTGCTGCAACGCTTTGGAGAGCAACGCCCAATTGGCACCGGAGCCGAACAGGTCCTACTTCCTGCAGGCGGCCGGGGTCTGTAAGAGCATGGCGGGTGCAGGCCAGAGCGGCGGTCCGGTCTTCGCGGCGATCCGAGGAGCGCTGCAAGGCGCGGGCATGCCCGTCGCATGCAAGTAGCAGCGTATTTCTAGCGGTGCTGATAGCCGCCCGTGAGCGGCTTGCTGCGACCGTCGGGTTCCTCGAGCCGGCACTGTGGTCGCCCGCGCTCGACGCGGCCGATCCTTTTCGCCCAGGGTGGCCTTCGCCGGCTCGGGCCTGCAGCGATCAGCGCGTAGTCTTCACCTCCTTCGAGCGCCAGATCGAGCGGGCTCCATCCGAGGATGGACGCCACGCTCGAAAGGTCGCGCGACATCGCTCGGGCGAGCGCGTCGCGTTCCAGCACGATCGTGACGCCACTCGCTCGCGCCAAAGCCGTCGCATCACCGATCAAACCGTCGGAAACGTCCATGGCGGCGCTCGCCCGCCCGAGGAGCTGGGGTCCGCGTGCGAGCGGGACGTCGGGCCGCCGCCAGGCGCGCACACAGCGCGCCCGTGCCGCATCGCGACCCTTTCGCGCGGCAACGCCGCGGCGCAAGAGCTCGAGGCCGGCGCGCGCCAGGCCGAGATCGCCGATCAGCCACACTTCGTTCGAAGGCCGAGCGCCGGAGCGCTCCAGCGGTTTCGCGCCGCCGGGCATACGCCCGCAGACACTGGTCGTGACGGAGAGCTCGGAGCCCGAAGAAATATTGCCGCCGACGATGGCCACGCCGGCTTGCTGCGCCGCGGCTTGCTGGCCGCGCGCCAGCGCGAGGACGTCGGCGTCCCTCGTGCGAGCGTCCAGGATGAGACAGGACAGCGCCGCGACGGGCACCGCTCCCATCGCGCCGAGATCGCTCAGCGCCGCCATCATCGAGCGATAACCGACGTCGGCGAGACCGAGCCAGCGCCGCTCGAAATGGACTCCTTCGACGCTGGCGTCGGCGCTCAATACCCAGCGGACGCCGTCCGACCGGATCACCGCCGCGTCATCGCCGATGCCGATCTCGACGCCACGCTTCGGCGCGACGAGCCGGCGGGCGAGACGCTCGATCAGGGCGCGCTCGCCATGTCCGGCGCGAACCGATCGCTTCGACCTGGCTTTCTGGCTCATGCGCCGAGTGGTTACGCCGCGCCGCGCCGCTACGCCAGGGTCGACCGTCTGCAGGGAATCACGACGACGAAAACCGTGCCACTCGGCTGATTCGCCTCGATGCGGACGCTACCGTCGTGGGCGTCCACGAGGCGCTTGACGATCGACAAACCGAGCCCGGTGCCCCCCTGTTCGCGCGTGGAGCTCGAATCCACCTGGTAGAACGCATCGAAGACGCGCGAGCGCTCTTCTTCCGGAATGCCGATGCCGGAGTCGGCGATTCTGAGCTCGATCGCGAGCCGCCGGCTGGTGAGCAAGACGACGTGACCTTCCGCATCCCCGTCCTTGTCGTCGTCGAGTAAACAGACCGCGGCGCTGAGCGCAACGCGGCCGCCCTGCGGCGTGAACTTCAGCGCGTTTTCGGTGAGGTTCAAGAGTACCTGCCGCAAACGATCGGGATCCGCCCACAGCGCAGGCAACCCCGCTTCCACGTGCACACCGAGCTCGACGCCCTTCTTGTGGGCGGCCGGCGTGATCGTCTGCGCGACGTCTTCGACCAATGCTCCCATTTCGACGTTGCGCTTACGCAGGCTCATCGTCCCGCTTTCGAGCTTGGACAGGTCCAAGAGGCCCTTGATGAGCTCGAGCAACTGCTCCCCCTTCTCGTGAATGGTCTGAATGAACTCGAGCTGTTCACCGCTGAGATCACCGGCCATGCCTTCGCTCAGCATCTCGCTGTAGCCGATGATCGAGGTGAGCGGAGTCCGGAGCTCATGCGATACCGTCGCGAGGAAATTGCTCTTCAAGCGATCGAGCTCCTTCAGGCGATCATACGCTTGCTGGAGTTTCGCGTTCTTGTCCTGGAGCTCCCGAAAGTTCTCGCGCACGGACGCGAGGTGCATGCTGCTCGTCAAGAGCGCGCGGTGCCCGCTGAACAGAATCAGATCCAGCGTATGCGCCAAGTGCCGGGCAATCTGCGAGACCGTCTGCTCGCGCACTCGCGGCATCTTGACCAAAAGCTCGCGCGCTCGTTCCGTGTCCAGCTCCGAACCGAGGGCGAGCAACGACGCGGGCAGCGCCGCGAGCGTCGGTGGCACGAAGGGACCCAGTATCGTGCGCCCGATGCGGCGCCCGTCGTAATAGATCGCGGTCACGCGGTACAGCGCGCCGGTGACGCAGGTGTGCGTCACTTTGCCTTCGGGACCCGGCTCCAGGTTTTTCACCGCCGCGACCACCGCCTGCAGCGCGGCGCGACCTTGCTTCAGGGTGTTGAGATAGCCGTAGAGCTCCGGCTGCGCCGCGACTCCGGCGAGCAACGCGCCTTGCTCGCCGTAGACGCGGAGCGGTACCTGAAATAGCTCGAAAAAGCTCTGAACCATCTCGGCCAGAGCCTCTCGATCGACCAAGTCTTTTAGCTCGATGCCCGAACCGAGCGTCAGATCGTCGAGCGTCTTCTCGGTCGCACTCTCCATCACGCCTGCGCCTCGGGCAAGAGGACGTCCACGGCGCCGCCGACGCGGGTCGCGAGGATGTCGGGCAGCGAGCGCGCGTCGCCCAACTTGCGAGCCACGGCCTCGACGAAGATCGACCCTTCGATGCCGAACTTCTTTTTGAGTTGATGCTCCGCTTCGAGCGAGCTCAAGGTCAGGTGCAAAAGTCCGATGAATGTTTCGACGACACCGGCCGCACGCGTGGCGACGGCCAGGTACGCCGGCTCACGCCCCTGTGATGCCAGCTGGGCGATCTCTTCTCCCGCACGAATGGCGGGAAGATCCCGCTTGTTGAACTGAATCACGAGCGGCATCTGCCGCAGCGCGAGACCGTGCTCCTTGAGATTCTCCTTGAGGTCGAGGAAGGAATCGGCGTTGCCCTGTGTCTCGCTGGTGCGGGAATCCGCGATGAAGGCGATTCCGTCCGCACCCTGCACGACGAGCCGCCGCGTCGAGGCGTGGATCACCTGGCCGGGGACGGTGAAAACCTTCAGCCGGACGGCGAGGCCCCCTTGATCGCGGAAGGTCAGGGGCAGAAGGTCGAAAAAGAGCGTTCTATCGTCCTTGGTTTCGAGCGTCATCAAGCGTCCGCTCGAGCCCGGCACCGCGCGCTTGTGCAACGACTGCAGATTCGTGGTCTTCCCGCTGAGGGCCGGACCGTAGTAGACGAGCTTTATGGTCAGCTCGCGGGCGGCGAAATCAAGCTGCACGTCGACCCTCAGCCTTCGCTCGGGGTGTGCGCGGCGCGAAATGCCGGTTCTGTCCGCGCTGCGCGAAGTGGACACACGATCGGCGGAGCCGAGAACACCGCGGGAACACCTGGGGGGACTCTACCACGCTGACGCATCGAAAGGCTGGCCGCGAGGATGAGCCGCACGCTCGTCCTCTTGTGGCTCGGAGCAACGAACCCTGGGCCGTCGGAACGCGCCGCTCTCCACGACTGGAGCTCGGCCGAGCACGTGAAGCTCGAGGCACCGCGCCGCGCGGAGCCCGCATCATCAACCACAGAGACTTACAGTGACGTCACCGCGCGGGCCCTCGAGGAGCTCATCGACCAAGCTCACATTTCGCTCGGTGCGCTGGACGAGGAGTCGGCCCGGCGCCGCATCGAACAAGCCGAATCACAGCTCGAGGCTCATCCGGAACTACCGCAGTCGGCATGGCTGATGGCGGAGCTCGCCGTGTTGCGCGCCTCCCTTCTGGCCCCGCGACCGGACAGCTTCGATGCTACAGCTCGCGCCAGGGCGGTCGCACGAACGCTCGAAGGTCGGCGCGCTGCGACGTACCAGGAGCTCGAAGGAGCAGGGACGCCGGAGAGCCCGGCGCTTCCCGCGCAGCAATTGAAGCTCGAAGGTCTGAGTCCCATGGACGAAGTGACCTGGGACGGCAAGCCGACCGGTGCCGAGGTCGAGGCGGCACCGGGCAGGCACCACGTGCAAGTCCATCGCCGCGGCACCCTGGCTTGGGCAGGCTGGGTCGAACTGAAAGCTGCCCAGAGCTCGCTCGTCGTGCCGGTCGAGCCCCAGCGCCCGTGCAGCGCGGAAGATTTCGGAAACGTCGCCGTGATCGACGGCAAACCCGTGCCGCCCGCGGGAGTCCTGTGCCCGCGCTGGGTGCTGGCGCGAAAAGCCGAGCGCGGCTCCGTCGAAATCGCCATGTGCAGGACGACGAGCTGCGGGCGCTTCGTGCGATTCGGCGTCACGGCGCGGCGGCATCCGGCACGCCAAGAGGCGCAGGACGTAACCGACGGATGGCCGGCTTGGGCGACGTACGTCGTCGCCGGCGCGGGTGTGGTCGTCGCAACAGGCCTGGTGTTGGCAGGTACCGGCGCGTTTTCCGACGCCGAGCCGGGCAGAACCGTATGGGTGTTCGACGGACTATCGCCGCCCGGCGGCGAGCGCTAACGAGGCTCGCGCCTCAGACCAACGAATCATGTAGGACGGGGTAGAGGTAGGGCTTGGGGGGGAGCTTGAGGGAGGGGTCGCCTCGAGGCAGCCCCCTTGCGCAAGGTGTTGTCCGTCACGAGGTCACGGGGT
>DASWGX010000183.1:0-2908 GCA_036393455.1 Polyangiaceae bacterium | reverse complement strand
ACTCCTTGCCGTAGTCTTCCGTGCTCGGCTCGCGAAAAATCTCGGCGCCCGCAGCACGGGCGCGAGCACAATGCGCGTCCGCGTCGTCCACGAAGAGCGCGAGCCCCTGCGTGTGCTTGCCGCCGAGCGCGCGCGGGCTCGCGTACTCTTGCTGGTACTGCTCCTTGGCCGCGTCGCCGAGCCCGGCCGTGCCCAGCATGACGAGCCCGTCTTCGCCGAAGGCGAGCTCCGAGTGCACGATGGTGTCGCCTTCGCCTTCCACCTTCAGGCGCACCTCGAACCCGAACGCCCGGCATAGCCAATCGATGGCGGCCTTCGGGTCCTCGTAATAGACGGCCGGAGTAATGCGCGGCCAGCCAGCAGGAGTCGGTTTCATCGTCCAAACCTCACCAGAGCAGCTTTTCTACCACGGCAGTGCTTCGCCGTTGCCGTGGCGAAAGCTTCCGGTCGTGTCCAACGAAAGCTCGTCGATGCGCGCGAGCAGCCCCGCGACGGCTTCGGCCGGTGTGAGCGTACCGTGGTCCGACGTCATCTGCGTGCGCACCATTCCCGGGTGCAAGATGCCGACCGCGATACCGCGCGGCCCGAGATCGCGGGCGAGCGAAACACCGGCCATGTTGAGCGCCGCCTTCGACATTCGGTAGCCGTAGTAGCCGCCCGAGCCGTTGTCGCCGATGGAACCCATGCGGCTCGTGATAAGCGCAATCTTGGAGCCTTTCGTCAAATTGGGCAGGAGCGCGTGCGTGACGCGCAACGGACCCCACGCGTTGACTTCCATCTGCCGGTTGAGCGCAGAAAAATCCAGCGCCTCCAGCGAATCCCCATCGAGGATCCCCGCGTTGTTGATCAAAAGGTCGAGCTTCTTGCCCGCAAGCTTGCTCGCGAGCGCCGCCACGTGCGAAGCGTCTGTAATATCGACGCCCTCCACGACCTCGACGTCGAGCTTTCGAAGCTCCGGCGAAGCCTTGCGACACACCGCGACCACCTCGTCGCCGCGCGCGCGGAGCTGCCGGCAGAACTCGAGCCCGATGCCGCGATTGGCTCCCGTAACCAGGGCGACCGTCATGAGCCCCGGCTAGCACGCCGAGCACTGCGGCGCGAGAGCGAGCACCGCGCGAAGCTTCTCGGCGCTCCCGCGCCGTCGCGCGCGGCCGTTTGCGGCCCAGTTTCTCATTCGCGGCGTTTTGCCGCGCTTGCCGCTTGACCGCGAACACAGCCCGGCTAGCTTCTCGGTGCCGCGCTCGACGGAAGCCGGAGAGGTGACCGAGAGGCCGAAGGTACCCGCTTGCTAAGCGGGCGTGGGTCAAAAGCCCACCGCGGGTTCGAATCCCGCCCTCTCCGCAGATAGGAACCTACTGACGAGCCAGACCGCCCCGCGAGCTGCGCAGACTGGGCGGGATGAGAACCCTAGAGCTGCAGAGGTTCAAAATGGGCTCAGCGGTACCGAGCGACGGCGGGTTCGCACCGGCGGCCCGGCGACGGACCACAACGCGCGCTGAGCTGCAATCCTCTCCACGACGCAAGCAAGGTCCCGAGGAGCGCAGGGAGCGAAGCGACCGAGCACCGCAAGGAATCCCGCCCTCTCCGCAGATTGATACCGAGTGACGGACCGGGCCGTGCAGCGAGCTGCGCAGACTGGGCGGGATGAGAACCCTAGAGCTGCGGCGGCGCCTCACGCGTTCAGCGGTACCGAGCGACGGCGGGTTCGCACCGGCGGCCCGGCGCTCTCGGGTATTCGTGGCGTGACTTGCTTGGAGCCCGGCGGTACGGCACGCTGAGGGACAGTCATGAACACCCTGCGCAAAGTCCTTCGGACCGGCGCCACCGCTACGCTGACGCTTGAGCTTCCCGTATCCGGCCCGGGGCGCGCCTTCGAGGTGATCGTGGTGTGGCAGGAGATTGAGCGGGGGACCGCCAAGTGGCCCGAAGGCTGGTTGGAAGCGACTGCGGGCAGCATCGATGACCCGACGTTCGTTCGGCAGCCACAGGGGGACTTCGAACGTCGCGAACCACTTTGATGCGGTACCTCCTGGACACCAACGCCTGCGTTGCGTACCTCACGGCCCGGTCGCCAAACGTCGTGACTCGATTGCACGCTACCGCCCCCGACAATGTGGTTCTCTGCTCCGTCGTCAAGGCCGAGCTCCTGTACGGTGCTCGGAAGAGCGCGCGAGTACAAGAGAACCTGGAGCGTCTTGCCGCGTTTTTCGTACCGTTTCCGTCGCTTCCCTTCGAAGATGTCGCGGCGGAACAGTACGGCGAGCTTCGCGCTGCGCTAGAGAAGCAGGGCCGCCCGATCGGCCCGAACGACCTGATCATCGCAGCGATTGCGCTGGCGCATGGTTTGACTCTAGTTACGTCGAACCACGCCGAGTTTGGGCCGCGTCCCCGGACTGAGCGTCGAGGACTGGCAGTAGGATTGGCGACTTCGCGCTCGGACTTGCTCCGCTTGGTGTGCTCCCCGTGTCGGGCTCCGAGCACCGCTGACCGTAGCGCTTCGCTCTACCTCCCCCATCCGCGCGCAGGGCAAGCCCGAGCACGGATAAGGGCGAGGTCGGCCGCCCGAAGCCCAAAGGGCGAGGACGGACGGGTGCGGGACCAACCCAGGAGAGGCCGAAGGTACCCGCTTGCTAAGCGGGCGTGGGGCAAAAGCCCACCGCGGGTTCGCACCGGCGGCCCGGCGACGAACCACAACGATGGCGGATGTGCTGGAGCTCGCTGTGCTCGAGATCGATGTGCTCGAGATCAACGTCGCTCCGCGCCCGGAGCCGCACGCTCGCTCGGTAGTCGGGCCGGAGCGAATCGAGAAAGCGGTTTCAAATCGATCGCATAGGTGGCGCTGGGAGCATATTCGGCAAGGGGGCACGAATTCGCAAACGGGGGCGACGAGGGTCGGCTCGGTGTCGGG
>DASWGX010000182.1:0-4712 GCA_036393455.1 Polyangiaceae bacterium | reverse complement strand
CGGCAGCGCGCCGCCGACGCTGAACGAGGCTGCATCGAGGCGCGCGCGCGTCACGCTACGGGCCCGTGCGATCGAGGGCGATGCCCGCGGCGAAGAGCATACCGTGGATGAGCAGCAGGCGGGCCGTGCCGGCGAGCGACGCGTTCAAGGCGCGGCCGTCGTCGCGGGCCACTCGGGCAACGAGCCGCACGCCGAACGGCAAGCTGAAGAGCGGCAATAGCGCCGTCGCTCCGAGCCACCCGAGCGCAAAGAGCAGGACGGGGACGGCGTAGGCCGTCGTGACGAGCAATGCATATTCGATCACGGTGCCGCGACGCCCCATTCGTACGGCGAGCGTTCGCTTGCTGGCGATCGCATCCGTGCTTCGATCGCGCAGATTATTGACGACGAGGATTGCGGTAGCGAGTGAACCCACGGCGAGCGCGGCCGGCCAGACAAGGAGCGGCACGGCTCCGATCTGAACCCATGCCGTTCCGCACACCGCGACGAAACCGAAAAAAATCATGACGAAGAGATCGCCGAGGCCGTGGTAGCCGAGCGGGTACGGGCCGCCGGTGTAAGCGAGAGCGCTCGCGATGGAGCAGAGCCCGATGACCACGATGACGGGCCCCGCCACGGCCCACAGGTAAAGGCCGCACAGCACGGCGAGCCCGAGCACGACGAACAAGCCGCGGCGCACCGCTTGCGCACCGAGCAACCCTGCCTGGACGGCGCGCGTCGGCCCCAGGCGATCGGCTGTGTCCGCGCCGCGTTCGAAGTCGGACAAGTCGTTCGAAAAATTCGCCGCGACTTGAAGGAACAGAGCGCCCGCGAGCGCCACGAGCGCACGATCGACACGCAGGCTCCCGGCGTGCCAGGCGCATGCGGTACCCACCGTCACGGGCACCAGCGCCGCGCTGAGCGTCGCGGGACGCGCCGCGAGCACCCATGCCACGAGAGAATTCGGCTCGACCCGCGGCGAACTGACGGACCCGGAGCTCACGTCGAAACCCAATCCTTCATCACGTTCGCGAGCCAGGCGGGACGCTCCAGCACGACGTTGTGACCGGCCCCGGGCGCGACGACGAGCCGGGAGCGCTCGAGCGCGTCGCACATTTCTCGGGCGGCGGGGAGGCGCCTTGCGTCCCGTTCGCCCACCACGAGCTGGACGGGCACTCGAACCTCCGACAAGGCTTCGAGCAAGCACGGCATGTTTCCGAGCCCGAGCGCGCGCATCGCCCCAGCGAGCCCGAGCGGGTGGTGAGACAGGCGGATACGTCGCTGCTTCGCCAAGAGCTCCGGATCGAGCTCACGCTGCGTCGCGAAAAGCGGCTGCGACTCCCAGGCGTCCACGAACGCCTCGAGCGATTCGTTTTCGAGCAGCGAGCACCAGTGTTCGTCAGCCTGGACGCGCTCGCGCCGCGCCCGTTCGCTCGCGAGCCCGGGGTGAGCACCGATCAGCGTCGCCGACGCCAAGCGGGGTCGCTGCGCCGCCGCGAGGCCGAGCCCGAGCCGCGCGCCCATGGAATAGCCGATCAGGTGCGCGGGCTCGTCCGCCTCTCGGAAAAGCCGGCGCTCGAGGCGTTCGACCTCGTCCTCGAAGCTCGTCACCGTTCCGAGCGACGCGTCACCGCCGTGTCCGCTCAGTGTCACCGAAACGATTTTGACTTGGACGCCCAGAGCCTCGAGCAGCGGTTGGAAGCTCGCCGGGGCTCCGGCAAAACCGTGGAGCAGAAACAAGGTCGTCATCCGAGCCCGGTGCGCCAGCGAGCTTGGCTTCATCGCTCGAGAGCCGCGTCGATCGCGCGGTGCGCGTCGAGTGTACTCGTCGGCGCAACGCAAACGTGCAAAAGCGTCGCGCCGGCGCATCCGAGCGCGGCCCCCGCGGCCTCCCGCAGCTGCCGAACGTTGCGGCACTCGGCGTAGCGGACGCCGAAGCCCTTGGCGATGGCCTCCAGATCCCAACGGGGGGGCGTCAGCCAGGCGTCGAAGTCGCGCGCATGGTTGAGCGCGCCGCGCGGCAAGAAATCGAAGATTCTGCCGCCGCCGTTGTCGATTGCCGCGACGAGCAGCGGCCCCTCGGCTCGGGACGCGAGGGAAAGCGCGCCGACGTCATGCGACAGGCTGACGTCACCGATGACGAGCGCCGTAGGGGCGCCGCTGGCTCGGGCCACGCCGCACGCCCCGGACAGGAGCCCGTCGATGCCGTTCGCACCCCGCTGGCAAACGACCCGGATCGCGCGCCCGCGCGCCGGCACGAACCAGTCGACGTCGCGGATCGGCAAGCTGTTGCCCAGAACGAGCATGCTCCCGGGCGGCAGCACATCGACAATCGCCCTCACCGCCGCGGGCTCGGAAAGCTCCGCACGGGCTCGTTCGAGCTCCGCGTCGATCACGCGCCAGGCATCTGCGTTGGCGAGCCGCCAGGCTTCGCGCCATTCGGCGCGGGCTCCGGCGTCTGAAGCCGATCCGAGCTTCGCGGCGAGCGTTCGCGCCAGCGTCGGCGCGTCCGCGGCGAGCACCGAGTGCGCGCGCTGCGTCGGGTCCGGCCAATCTTCCTCACCGACGACGTGGAGCGGCGTGCCTCCTTCCAAGTACCCGGACCACGCCGGGCTCGCGAGGGGCCCGCCGAGCTGCAGCACGACGTCGGCGTTCGAAGCGGCGCGCGACGACCGCATGAGCCAATGCGCCGTGTCGACGAGCGTCACGCCGTCGAGCGACTTCCATACTTCGGCGGATAGCGCCGTGCGGAGCTGGCTCGGCGTTTCGGCGAGCAGAGGCCAACCGCTCGCGCGTGCGAGGTCGAGGAAAGCCTGCGCTTCGTGCGCGCGCGCCGGAGAGAGCGGTCCGGCGACCAGCAATCCGCGCGCGTGCGCGCCGATCGACGCCGCCAGAGCGTGTACGGACGCGTCGCTGGCAACGCGCGGCGCGGGCACGTCGAAGCGCGGAGGGCCGCGCCGGATCGCGGCGTCGAGCAGCGAAAGCGCTGGATCGCCGGCAGCGCCAGCGGCGGGTTCGAGGGGTTTGCGTGCGCGGGCGTTCAAATGCACGGGACCCGGCCGCGGTGTCACGGAAGTCAGCACGGCCTGAGCCGCGATCCGCGCCGCCGCGCGAATCGCGTCCGGGTGCGAATCGGGCGCGCCGAGTTCGAAGAAGCCCTTGACGTGATCGCCGAAGAGTTTGAGCTGATCGATGGTTTGCGGAGCGTTCGAGCCCTGGAGCTCGAGCGGTCGATCCGCCGTCAAGGCGATCAGCGGTGTGCCCGAATAGCGGGCTTCGACGACCGCCGGCAAGTAATGGGCGCCGGCGCTGCCCGAAGTGCAGATCAGAACCGAGGGAAGGCCGCAGAGCTTCGCCTGGCCGAGCGCGAAAAAGGCCGCCGACCGCTCGTCGACGATGGTCGTCACCTCGAGCTCGGGCTCCTTCAGCGCCGCCCAGGCGAACGGCGTCGAACGCGAGCCCGGGCTCAAGACGACTCGCCGCACGCCCGAGCGCGCGAGCGCGCCAAGCAAGAGCTCGGCCCAGCGCGTCTGAAAGGCGCTCGGCATCTAGAGCGCTCCGAGCGCGCTCAGCATGCGCGTGAGCTTGAGGCGTGTCTCGGCGAGCTCCTGTTCCGCGACGGAATCAGCGACGATTCCCGCGCCCGCGTACAAGTACGCGGTCTCGCCGTCGAGCAGCGCGGCGCGCAACGCGACCACGAAGTCGCCGTCGCCTTTGGCGTCGAACCAGCCGATCGGGCCCGAGTACCAACCGCGTTCGGTCGCCTCGTGCTCCGCGATCATCGAAAGGGCGCGTTCGGTGGGTACGCCGCCCACCGCCGGGGTCGGGTGGAGCCTCGCAACCAGATCGAGCACGTGCAGTGGTTCGCGCAAGCGCCCCTCGATGGGCGTGCTCAAGTGCAGCATGTCGCGCAAACTTCGAACCTCGGGCTCGGCGGGGACGGCGAGCGGCCCGGTGAGCGGCCCGAGCACGCGCAAAAGCTCGCGGACGACGAGCCGATGCTCCATCAGATCCTTCGCGCTCCGCAGGAGCTCGGCGGCGCGCTGCCCGCCGTCGGCGCGGATCGTCCCGGCCAGGGCTTCGGTCTGGGCGACCTCGGCGCGCTTGCGGATCAATCGCTCGGGGCTGGCTCCGACGAACACCCGGCCTTCCAGATCCACGACGAAGCGCGTGGATTCGGCGGCTTCGCGGCGCAGGCGATCGAGCACGTCGAGAGCCCGCGGCCGGCGCGGCAGCTCGAGGACCCAGCGCCGGCTGAGCACGACCTTCTCGACCTCCTCGCGCGCGATCGCGCCGCGCACCGATTCCACCGCTTCGAGAAAATCGCTGCGCGCGCGCGCGTCGATCGCGAGCCCCGGACCGGTTCCGGCGAACTGTTCCGGCGGCGCGGGTTCCGTGCCGAGCGCCCTGGTCGTGGCGAGCACGCGCTCGTGCAAGGCGTCGCGTTCCGAGCGCCACGCGAGCCGTTCGCCCGAGACCGCGAGAGCGAGCCATGCGCGGCTCCCCTCGAGCGCATACGTCACGTCCGGCAGCACGAAGCGTGCGTCGCCGAACGAGCTCCAGAGCGCGGAGGACGCTCCGCCGGCGCGAAAGGCGAAGCCGCCGAGCACGACGGGAGCGCGGTCTTCGGCGCCCGGCGCGGAGCGCACGACGAGCCGCTCGAAGAGGGCGCGGGCTTGCTGGCAGAGCGCGACGAAGCGACGATCGCCCGTCGCCGAAAGCGTTGCCGCACG
>DASWGX010000181.1:0-3692 GCA_036393455.1 Polyangiaceae bacterium | reverse complement strand
CGGCGCGCCGCCGTATCGCGAAAGCCCATGCCGGCGAGCGCCCGCCGCACGGCTTCCGGAACGCCGGCCATAACAGGGGCTCGAGCAGCTGGAGCCTCGCCGAGTGCACGGTGCGCCGGCCGCGCGCCTTCTGAAACGTCGGGCGAAGCGGCCGACTCCGGGACGCGGGGCCCGGGACCGTGGACGGCCGCGACACCCGAAGAGCCTTCTGCAGAACCTCGTGTGCCCGGCTCCTGAGCGCCCAGCTTGGCTCGGGCCCTGGGTCTCCGTTCGAGCGCATCGGATTCCGAGCCGCGCGCCTCGGCTGCTTCGCTCCGGCACTTTTGCTGGCGAAAGTGCCGGCAGCGTTCGACACGCTCGCGGCCGAAGACGTGCTCGGCCCAGAGCTGATTATGAGCCCGGCAGCGAACCCGGACGTTGGTCGCGTCGTCCGCGCCGCCGAGCGCCCGTGGCTCGGCATGATCGAGCTCGAGGAAGGCTCGTGCCTCGCAGCGACGACCGTCCGGGGCGACGTAGCTGCACTGCAGCCCGTCTCGCTCGAAGACCTTCCGGCGAGTTTCACGCGTGATGCGGCCGGGCTTGCTCCGTTGCTCGACCTGTTGCTCGCTCGGCGCTGCGCGCGGGCGCCGCGCCTTGCCGGCGCGTTGCTTTTCGAGCCGCTCGAGCAAGAGGTCGACGGCGCGCTCGACCACGACGGCAAGATCCCGGCTCGGATTGGCATGGCTCATCAGGTCTCGCGCGAACTCGAGCTTGTTCTTGAGCTCGGCGCTCACCGTGAGCTCGACTTTGAAACGGCTTTCGGAAAGGGGCTGGATACGCGATGGCCGCGGGGCTCGGCGGGAAAAACGCGCAGCCAGCCACGCTTCGACCTCGCGCTTGGTCTTGCCGGACGCTGCCTCGAGGAGCTCGGCATGGTTTTCGTCGGTGAGCTTGTCACGCAAGAGCTCGAGCGCCGACAGGTGCACGGCGCCGGAAGCAATCAGCGACGGGACGACGGGGAAGCGCTGGCTCAGCCGGGCCGCCACGATGCGCCGAAACGCTTCGCCTTCGCTCAGTCTGAGCCCCTTGACGCAGAACTCGAACATCGAAGAAAAACCGGCCAAGAGGTGAAGCCTGCGCCGTTCGACCTCCGCGAGATGCACGGCGAGCGCCGCGGTGAGCTCGCGCTGCGAGCCGACCAGCTTGGACGTGGCAGAAAGCAGCTCTGGATCGGACAGTTGGCTGAGCGACATGTTTTCTTGCATAACATGCTGATCTTCGACGCTCTGGTCGCCACCGAGACGCTCGATCGGGAGCCTTATCGCGACGCGAAGCGCCGGTCGCGATAAGGCGCGTCTACGAACGAGATCTGGCTCGGCAATCGGTGCTTTCCGACGCGGAAGCCAATGGCGCGCGGCGCTCCTTCAAAACCATGTCCAGAAAGATCGACGTCCTCTCGAACGTTTCTTGGTCGTTCGCCTGACGCGCCGTCGCGGCCGTCACTCCCTCTCGCCCCCGCCCTTGGCCGGCTTTTTGCGCCCGCTCGGCCGTGGATGCTCGAGCGCGTAGTCGACGACCCGTTTGAACTTGATCGGCGATTGGGTGCCCGACAGGAAGTAGCCGTTGATGGAGAATACCGGCGTGCCGAGAAAGCCCGCGGCTTTGGCGGCATCCGCGTCGGCCTGGATGCGGGCGCGGTGACGGCCCTCGGCCATCGCTCGCCGGAATTGCACGAGGTCGAGCCCGAGGTTCTTCGCGTAGGTTTCGAGCGCGGCGGCGTCGAGCCCCCCCGGCTGGCTCTGGCCCGAAAAGAGCAGCTCTTCCATGTTCCAGAAGCCGTCGTTGCCACGCTGGGCGTAGGCTTCGAGCGCGGCTTCCGCGGCCGGTACGGCGCGCTTGTGAAACGGCAGCGGAAGATGGCGCCACACGAGCTTGATCCGGCCGGGATAGGCGGCCAAGAGCTCGTCGAGCGTGGATCGCACGCGCTTGCAGAACGGACACTCGAAGTCGCTGAAGAGCTGCACCACGATCTTGCCGTTCGGAGCGCCGCGATACGGCGCGTCCGGCGGAGGCGGCCCGACCTCCGTCGTGTCCGGGCCTGGCGCCGGCTCCGCCGTTTTCATGATGGCGGCGTACACGCGGTGCGGAGGCGTGCCGCTCTTCACCAGCGCCTCGGCGGCTTTCAGGCGCTCGTCTATGACTTCCTTGAACTTCTCGAGCGGTTGCGCGCCGCCGAGCCGGTGCCCGTTGATGAAGAAGTGGGGCGTCCCGCGAGCGCCGAAGTCCTCGGCCAGGGCCTGGTCGGCTTCGATAGTCTTCGCGTAGCGATCGTCGCGCGCCGCCCTGAGCGCCTGCGCGGGATTCAGGCGGAGCTTTTCGGCAACCCTTTCGAGATCGGCGTCTTCCAGGTTCGGAGACGACTCGAAGAGCAGCCGCACGGCTTCGAAGAATCTGGCCGTACCGCCGACCTTGAGCGCGTACACGGCAAGGTTCGCTGCCGGGCGCGAGCGCGTGTGGAACGGCAGCGGATTGTGCTTGAAGACGATGCGAAGCTTGTCCCCGTAGAGCGCCTTGAGGTCCACGAGCGTCGGCTGGACGCGTTTGCAGAACGGACACTGGAAGCCGCTGAACTCCACGATCGTGACCAGCGCCCGCGCGGAGCCGTCCACGGGAGAGGAGCCGACGGGGACCCGGTGGAGCGTGGTGTCTTCGGCGGGATCCGTCGCGGCCGCCGGCAAGGGCGGCGCCTCCGTAAAGTTATCCCGCGTTCGAGCGACGTACACGGCGGCCGGCGCCAGCCCGTCGCGGGCCAAAGCTCGAGCCCGGGGCAGCTCCTCTTCGACTGCTGCACGAAACGCGTCGTAGGGCTGGGCGCCGCTGATCTTGACGCCGTCGAGGAAAAACGCCGGAACGCCGTGTGCGTCGAGCTCTTGGGCCGTCGCCATGTCGCGTTCCACCTGCTCGACGAAGCGCGGGTCGCGGAGCGCGGCGCGCAGCACCGATTCCCCGATGCCGACGTCGAGCGCAACCTCGTAGAACAGGTCTTCGCCGAGCCGTTTGCGGTGGTCGAACAGCGTTGCGGTGAAGCGCTCGAACGCCCGAGGACCTCCCAGCGCCAGCACCGCCTGCGCCGCCACCGCCGCGGGCTTGGCTTGCTCGTGAAACGGCAGTGGATTGTGTTTGAAGACGTAGCGGAGGTCAGCGGCGTAGTCGCGGCGCAAGCGCTCGATGGTTGGCTGCACCCGCTGACAGAACGGACACTCGAGGTCCATGAACGCAACCAGCGTGAGCGGAGCATTGAGCGCACCGAACACGGCGTCGTCGCTTTCGATCGGGACCGGGCCGCCGGCAAGAAAGCCTGGTTCCAGGGCGGTCGCTTCCTCGGCGTCGCTGGCCGCGAGCGCGGCGCGACGCTGTCCGTCGTCGGCGTCGTTCTCGTGTGGGGCTTCGAGCGGCGGAACCGACCCTGGCGCGGGCGCGCCGAGCGGGGCGCACGCCGCGAGCGCCAGCGCCGCCAACGGCTTCGTGATCCAGCGCCGCATTCGGTCGGAGACAGTATGCATCGCTGGCGATGCTACCGGCGGCTTGCCCTCGTGACCAGCGAATGGCGGCATCCTCGACTCTTCGGCGACCTCGCAGCGCTCGCGGCCGTCGCGCCGAGCGAGCAGCGTCCGGGACCGCTCGCCATGAGCGCGCCTGCGGGTCGTGCACAG
>DASWGX010000180.1:0-11097 GCA_036393455.1 Polyangiaceae bacterium | reverse complement strand
GCCAGCACGACTCCGAGAGAGTAGTCGACCGTCGTCGATAGCAACAAAAGTCCGAGAAAGCGGTAGTCCCAGGCGCCGTAGAAGACATAGCTCGCGACGAGCAGCAGAACCTTGCGCGACTGCAAACCTCGCAGTGCCCAGTAGGCGGCGAGCACCAGCGCCAAGAAGGCGAAGAACCTGAGCTCGGTGAAGATCATGTGGCTCGCCGGCCGCCGAGGTGCGCCGCGAAGTCCCGTCCGAACGTTTCACTGAGTAGGAGCGCACCCGGGTGGTTCAGGTGGCCGCGATCGAAGCGGTGTTCGACTCGATAGAGGTTCGAGTGACGGCGCGGGTCGTTGTACGAGAACACCGGAACGAGCTTGCGCAGCGAGGCGTTCAGTCGCTTCTGGGGGTACATCGACGGCGACTCGTAGAAGATCGGTCGTAGGTCCGCGGCGAGCAGCCGTTCGGCGGTGCGCTTCAGCACCGTTCTCGCGCGGCGGCCGATGCGCTGTACGCGCGGCCGCGCCCGCCGCTTTTCCACACTCTTCGTGAAAGCAGCCGCCCCGGCGAGAAAACGCTGGTGCCGAGCGTTGATCCACGGCAAGTTCGCGATTTCGTCGAGCGACTGATAGCCGTCGTTTTCGACGCGCTCGTAACGTTCCGCGGTCGTGTCGTCGAGCTCGTCATCCCAGTATTCTTGGAAGTGCCGGGCGCTTCGCCCGGCCGGCGTGACGTTGCACAGCATTGCGTGAACGTGTGAACCGAGTGAATCGAGCTTGTCGTCGATGTCGCTCTTGCCCTCCATCACCTGCGTTACGGCGGCGAGCGTCTCGGCCGGCGTATGCCAGCCGATCTCGCGCTCGGAGAGCGCGTCGTCGTCCTCGTCGTCACCGAGGTCGTGGAACAATCCGAGCTCGATCGCTACCTGTCGCAGTTTTTTCGGCTTGAGATCCACGATCTCGTCGGCAAGCAGGCTCGCCTCGGCGAGGAGCATGCGGGACACGCCGAAGTTGAAGCTCCTCGAGGCGTGCCCGGCCTTCGTCAGGACGGCGTCGAAGGCGCTCGGTACGAAATGGCGGAAGGTGTAGCTGGTGCCGAGCGCGACGAGCGTGTAGTCGTCCTTATGGCGCTGAAAATACTCCAGCTTCTGTCCGATGATCGGGACCGTGAGCGGCAGCGCGTCGTCCAGAAGGTCCAGCGCCACGACGAAAGCCGCCGCGCCAGCGGCGACTGCGCCGCAAAACGCCCGGCGGGGCAACGGTTCGGGGGGAGCCTTTTCCGGGTCCGTAGGCGGCATCTATCACAAAAACGCCACGCGTGCGGGGGCCCGACCCGTCGGCCGTGCGCGCTTGCCGCGGCGGGCCGTTGTCGGGGGTTGCGCGCCGGGGCGCTTTCAATGGAAGGGCCTGCAAGAAGGCGCCGCTGCCGTACCGCGTGGGAGAGTGACCCAGGTCTGTCTTCCCCACAGTGTGGCCCCCCCTCTCGTTTCGATCAGCGTCCCCCGAAAGCCGCTTCCACGGACCGCAAAATCTCTCTCGCCTTCGAAAGCCCGAGCTCGGCGACGGCCTTGCGGAACTGCGCCTCCTGAGCGGACTCCGAACCGGTAGACCGCACCGCGCCGGCGCGCGCACGCCCTTTGCCGCCGCGCTTTTGCGCCATGCCGTCGTTGGAACGAAGGTTATAAACGTAGTTCTCCGAGATGGTGATTCCCTTTTTCTTCGCCGCTGCGACGACCTCTTTGGCCGGGGTTCCTGGCGGGAGGGTACGAACGAATCTCGCCTTTTCGCCGAACTTGGTTTGCTTCGCGGACTTTTGTTTCGTTGCGGCCATTGGAGTCCTTTCTTGTTGGAGAAACCCCCACAAAGACGCGCCACACTATCAACTGTCGAGCAAGTTGCAAGGTTTGCACTTAACAAAGTGTTCTGGCCGGAGGACCTGAGTAACGCGATCCGAACGTGAGGCGTTCTGGCTACAGTCGGCTCGATTGCGGGGGATGCCGGCGCTTTCAGCGGAGGGAGACGTGGGGGTAAGCGCGCGGCGGTTGCCTCGAATTCTCAGCTCGGGAACGGCGCTCACGACCAAGCCGTCGCTGAGGAGCACTAACGATCCCTTTACCGAGACCACGTTGGTACTCCAATCCGGACCCCGGGGCCATCCTCCGAGCGTGGAATAAGGGGATCGGCCTCCCTCTACTGCGAGGGGCCGCCGGCGGCTCGGCAGGAGTTGGGCCAGGGGCCGGAATGAGTGTTACGCGTCGCTCGACGTCATGAACGACTTCGCGAGCAACGCCTCGACCGCTCAACGCGCTGCAATGGTCGAGCTCGTCGCGGACCGGCGCCACTACGATGGCGTGGTACTCGGCGCCGTCTGCCGCGCCAAGCTATCCGTCTGGATTGCCACGGCGAATCTCAAGGACGTTCACATCGAGGCTCCGATTGGCACGCGAGCACGCGCGCAGGGTCGCTATCAATCCATCATCGAACGGTTTGGGGAGCTCACGCGCCGCGGCGTCGAGATACGCATTCTTCACGGCGCCGCGCCGTCGCGCCCGTATCGGCAGGCTCTCGCCAAAAGCAGACTTCGCCCGCCGGGCTTCGAGATGCGCGAGTGCCCGCGCGTGCACTTGAAGCTGGCCGTCGTGGACGGCGCGTACGCGTACATCGGCAGCGCGAACTTCACCGGCGCCGGCATCGGCGCGAGGGGTGATGGCCGGCGCAACTTCGAGCTCGGCGTCGCGACGGACGATGACGTGCTGCTCGACGCGACGCAGCTCCGCTTCGACCGGATCTGGTCCGGTCGCGAGTGCGGCTCGTGCCGCCTGCGCGCGCGATGTCCCAAGCCCCTGGACGGAGCCTAGTCTCCGCGCGTTCACGACGGGGAGATTCCCATGCGCTCGAAGGCATGCATCGCGATGGCGACGCGGCGGGCGGGCGCTCGATCTATGATTGCCGAGGTATGCGCCGGCCGCGCCGATTTGCGAGCTTCTGGGCGGTTGCGGCGTGTCTCGTCGCGGCGCCGGTTGGCGTAGCCCTCGCGCTCGCTCTGGGACCGAACCCGGTTCGGCTCGCCGCCACGGCGCTGCTCCACGCGCGCGAGGCCGACTATGCCGGGGCCGCCGCGTGCGGCACCTGCCACCTGGATCACCTGAAGAGCTGGCGCCGCACTCATCACTCCACCATGACCCAGTTGCCGAGCGCATCGACCGTGCTCGGCAACTTCGATGAGAAGCCCGTTGCCGCGTTCGGAGCGAGCGCCACGCCGTTCGAGCGCAACGGCCGCTTCTACATGAGCTTGCCGGCGATCGGCGTCGAGGCAGCGCGAGAAGCCGAGGTGGCGCTCTGTGTCGGCTCGCGCCGCTATCAGCAGTACTTCGAAGCCGTCGGCGACGGTCACGGCGTTACCTACCGGCGCCTGCCGTTGCTCTGGCACGTCGCCGAACGACGCTGGCTGCACCTGAACGGCGTCTTTCTCGAACCGGACAACGACGACTGGAATGCGCACCGAGCCGCCTGGAACGACAACTGCATTTTTTGTCACAACACCGGTGTCGTCCCCGGGCTTCTAGCCCCGGCGTCGAACCGCGAATCCAGGGGACGCGGCCGTTTCGATTCTCACGTTTCCGATCTGGGTATCGCGTGCGAGGCGTGTCACGGTGCCGGGCTCGAGCACGCGCGGCGCAATGCTTCGCTCCTCGAGCGCTACCGCGCGGCGCTCGGCCGGGCCGTGCCCGACGACATCGTGGACCCGAAGGATCTCGATCAAGCCCGAAGCTCCGCTCTGTGCGCGCAATGCCACTCACAGCGCTTGCCCGATCCGCCCGAGAAAATTTGGCAGTACCTCGACGTCGGGCCGAGCTTCAGGCCCGGTGACGTCCTTTCCGGGCACGTGGTGCCTCTGAACCGTGAGACGCCTTCGCCCGACCCGTCCCGACCCAACGCGTTCCGAGAGCGTTTTTGGAACGATGGCACCCCGCGTCTCACCGCCTACGAGTACCAGGGGCTGGTTCAGTCGCCCTGTTTTCGGGGTGGGAAGATCCACTGCGGCACGTGCCACACCATGCACTCCGGCGACGTCGAGGGCCAGCTCGAGCCCGAGATGCGAGGCGATCGAGCCTGTACCCAGTGTCACGCCGAAGTCGCGCGCGACGTTTCGGCCCATACGCACCACATGGTCGAATCGAGCGGCTCGCGCTGTCTCGAGTGTCACATGCCGCGCATGGTGTACGGCGTTCTGGACATTCATCGCAGTCACCGCATCGAATCTCCCGACGTTCGGCGCGACGTGGAAGCGAGCAGGCCGAACGCTTGTACCGCTTGCCACTACGACCGCACCGCGCTCTGGGCGGCAGAGCGCATGCGCGAGCTCTGGGGAGCGCGCTACGAAGCTCCGCGCCAGCGGCTCGACGGGGCTCCACTCGACGTTCCCGAAGCGCTCGCGTCGCTTCACGCGGGGGATCCGGTGCGGCGCGCCGTTTACGTGACGGCGCTCGGACTCCGGGATGCGGCGGTTGCAAACCCGCTGCGCGGCTTCGCGATGGCGCACGCGCTGGTGGGTTTGGGCGATCCGTACGGAGCGGTGCGCCTGCTCGCTCGGCGTTCGTCCCTGGAGCTCGACCAGACCCTGGGCCTCGGACTTGGCGAAGCGCTGACGGCGTTCGACGTTCAGGCGGCGCCGGAACGCCGGGTGGAGCAAATGCGCGTCTTGTTCGAGCTATTCGAGCGCAACGCCGGCCCTCGGCTCGACGCGCCCGTCCGAGGTGTTCTCGTCGACGGCGACTACAGGCTCGACCGAGCTCGGGTGAGCGCGCTATTGCGGCTCCAGGTACACCAAGCCATCTCGATCGGAGAATGAAGACACGAGCCTCGAAACCCGCGCCGGAGCGGCGCGTACTGCTGGCCGGTTGGCTCCTGCTCGCCGTGAGCTTGCCGTTCGGCGTCACGCTAGAAGCCCTGCACGGTTTCAAGGTGCAGGCCTATCTACAAAGTGAGATGCGAAGAGAGCTGTGGCGCCTCGCTCACGCGCACGGCACGCTGCTCGGCATTCTGTGCCTGGTCTTCACCGCGCTCGCCGGGCGTCACATCGGCGAAGCGGCGCGTGGCTCCATCGCTCGGCAGCTGGTCTGGGGCGCGGTGTCGATGCCGCTCGGGTTCTTCCTCGGCGGAGTTTTGAACACCGAAGGCGACCCGTCCTTGGGTATCGTCCTGGTCCCCGTCGGAGCCGCTTTGCTCCTCGTGGCGCTCGCGCGAAGCGCGCTCGAGAGCCGTGGCGACAAGTCCGGCTGAAAGGGTCGTGTTCTGAGGTCGACGGCGAAAAGGAGCGTCGCCCGCGCGCTTTGGTTTGCCGCCGCGTGGGTATTTTTGAGCGCGGTCGCGAACCTGCGCTACCCTGCTCCGGAGCCGGCTGCTGCCTGGCTCAGACCCTCTCTCGACGTCACGGCGTTCCTCGTCCTCTTGGCCACGCTGGCGCACCTGGGGCGGCGCGTGCCGGGCGCGCTGTGCCACGTCTTCGTCGTGGCGCTGCTCTTCGTTCGCGTGTTCCGCTTCGTGGACGGGGTCGAACAGCGCTACCTGCACCGGCACTTCGACATCTACCTCGAGCTGCCCCTCTTGCCCGAAGCGGTCCGGTTGCTCGCGGCAACGGTGCCGGCACAAAAGCTCGCGATCGCCGGGGTGCTGGCCATCGCCGCCTTCGCGGCCCTGGCATGGGTCGCTGCCCGGGCGCTGGCGTACGCGCGAAGTTACTTGGGTCGCGCGGAGGGGCGCCGCGTTTTCACCGTCACCTGCGCGAGCCTGTTGCTCGTTGCCGTCCTCTTCGAGGCTCGCGACAACGGCGCGAACCGGGCCGCCGTGTTCGCGCCGAGCGTCGCGCCGCCGATCGCCGCGCAGCTATCGTTCTGGCTCTCCACAGACGCCTACCGGTCGTCGAAGCTCGCCGAGGTCGAAGCGCGGCGCGCCGAGCTCGATCGGTACTCGGACGCTCTCGCCGGTCTCGGCGGCGCCTCCGTCTTGGTCTTCGTGGTGGAGGCGTATGGGCAGACCGTCTTCGACTCGCAAGAGATGCGGCCCCGCTACGCCGGGCTCGAAACCGCGTTTCGAAAGGCGGGGTACGCCGTCGCGTCGACGCTCCTCGATTCTCCGGTCTATGGAGGAGGCTCGTGGCTGGCGCAGGCCACCCTGATCACCGGCGTACGCGTCGAGAACGAGCTCGACTACGCGTTGCTCAAGGCCCAAAGCCCGCGCACCGCCGCGCAGTTGTTTCGCGGCGCGGGCTACCGGACCGTGCTCTTTCACCCGGGTACGACCCGAGCTTGGCCGCAAGGCGACTACCTGGGCTTCGACGTTCGCTACTCGGCGCCCGACTTCGAGTACCGCGGGCCGGCCTTCGCGTGGGCGCCGATTCCGGATCAGTACGTCGTCGACTTCATGCACCGCCGCGAAGTCGATCGCGCGCGGCGCCCGTTGTTCGCCCTGTGCGCTCTGGTGTCGAGCCATGCGCCATTCAGCGAGCAGCCTCCGCTCGTGGAAGATTGGTCCGCGCTCGACGGCGGCCGCGTCTACTCTCGCCTCGCGCCGGTGCGTTTCGCCACGTCCTTTACGAATCTCGAGCACGCGCGGCCCGCGTACCTGCGCGCGATCGGCTACGATCTTGCCGTGCTCGAACAGTACCTCACGGGCTTCCCGAACGGCGACGCGCTCGTCTTCGTTCTCGGCGACCACCAGCCCGTCGGTGACGTCACCGGCCACAGTCCGCGCCGGGGCGTCCCCGTGCACGTCTTGAGCCGTGACCTTTCGCTCGTCGACGAATTCCTGGTTCGGGGCTACACCCCCGGCATGTGGCTCGGCGAGAGCAGGGCGTCGTCGTCGTTGGCCCGGTTCCTTCCGACACTGCTCGAAGTGTCCGAAGCACGACGAGCCGCCAAGGTGCGGCCGTGACTCTGTTCGCAGCGCCCGAGCTCGGCGAAGCGAAGGCGTGGTCGCTGGTGCGCGCGTTCGCGCGTCGCGCTCGCCGGCGCGAGCCGGTCAACGCGCGAACGTGGTTTGCCTTCACTCCTTCCGGCGAAGCCGAGCCCGTCGCGCCCGAGCTCGGCTCGCTCTGGGTCGAGCCGGGCGCCGATCCGTGCTTCGGAACGCGCGAGCCGATGACGGCCGCCGCCGAGCGGCTCTTCACCCTCTACCTGCCGCTTTGCGTGGGCGACGCGGCGCGCGCGCTGGTGCTGGCGCACCTCGCTCAGAGCCTGGACGGACAGGTGGCCACGTCGAGCGGCGCCTCGCGCTATCTCACCGGTGCTTCCAATCTGGTGCACACGCACCGCCTGCGCGCGCTCTCGGACGCGGTCGTCGTCGGCGCCGGTACGGCCGAGCAAGACGATCCGCAGCTCACCACGCGCCTGGTTCCCGGAGAAAACCCGGTGCGTGTCGTGATCGATCCGCGCCTGCGCGTGTCCGGCGCGCGCCGCGTGTTCACCGACGGCGCGGCGCCGACGCTCGTCGTCTGCGCGGCCGGCGTCGCGCGCGGGCGTGGATCGTCGCCCGCGGTCGAGCTCGTCGAAGTGCCGTCCGAGAACGGGCTGTTGAGCCCCGCCGCCATCGTCGCAGCGCTGCGCCGCCGCGGCCTCTGGCGGCTCTTCATCGAGGGCGGTGGAGTGACTGTCTCGCGGTTCCTTCGAGCTCGGCTCCTACACCGCCTGCAGGTGACGATCGCCCCGGTGATCCTGGGTGTCGGCCGCCAAGGGATCGGCATGCCCGCCATCGACGCCATCGAGCACGCGCTCCGGCCCAGGGCGCGGCGTTTCGAGCTCGGTGAGGACGTGATGTTCGACTGCGAGCTCGAGGCTCCGTGACCGCGGCGCTCTGGTTCGTCGCGCCGGATTTCACCGGGCTCCCCTCGGGGGGCACGCTCTACAACCGCGCCCTCGTTGCCGCGCTCGAAGCAGCCGCGGTGCCGGTCCGTGTGCTCGATCTCGATGCCGCGCGCTCGAGCCTCGGAGGCGGCGACGGCGCGAGCGTTTGGGTCGATAGCCTCTACCTGGCCGCCGTTCCCGAGCTCCACCGGCGCGTGCGCCGGGGCCGTCTGGGCCTTTTGCTGCACTATCTTCCTTCGCTCTTGGAGCCATCGCCCGCGGGGCCGTGGTCGCGGCTGTCGGAGCTGGAACGGCGCGCGCTTTCGCTGGCGGATGCAGTGCTCGTCACGAGCCGGACGATGCGCGCCGCAATGCAGCAGGTCGGCGTCGAGCCCGAGCGCCTGCTCGTGGTCGAGCCCGCCTCGAGCTTCACGTTCGCGGCGAGCCTTCCGCCTGCTGCCGTGAGTGGGGTTCGCGCCGTCCTGGTCGCTCACCTGTTCTTTGCGAAGCGCGTGGAGCCGCTGCTTCTGGCGTTGGCCGCGCAGCTGAAACCCGACGATCGTTTCCACTTGTGCGTCGTCGGAGATGTTGGGGCAGATCCGGCATGCGGTGCACGGGCCCTCAAGGCCGCGGCTCGGCCCGAGCTCGCCGGTCGCGTCCAGTTTGCCGGCGTCGTGCCGCCCGCCGCGGTAGCGGAACGGCTCCAGGCCAGCAACTTGTTCGTTTCGGCCTCTGCGATGGAATCGTACGGAATGGCGCTGGCCGAGGCTCGCCGGACGGGCTTGCCGATCGTCGCCTGCGCGGGTGGCAACGTCGTGGAGCACGTCACGGCGGAAGCGGGCGGCGAGCTCGTCCGGGACGTGCCGGCCCTGGCGCGCGCGTGCCTCCGCCTCAGCCGTGATCCGAACGAGCACGCGGAGCGTCTCCGCCGCGCGCGACGAGCACGGACGCCGCCGCGACTCTGGAGTACGGCCGCGAGCGACTTTCTGGCTCAGCTTCCGTGGCTCGATCGGCCGCTGCCGCCAAGCCCGGCGCGCGCGTAGGAGTAAACGAACCCTCGAGCGAACGACGCGGACACGGCCAGAGTGCCGCCGGCGGCGAGGAGCGTGGCCCAGCGGGCGGAGGAGAGCAGCGGCGCGACCAGTCCCGTCATCAGGACGAAGAACACATAGCGGCCGAAGCGCGAGCGTGGCTGTGGGCCACACGGCGACGGCAGCGCGCTCAGGCAGAGGACGTAGGCGTATCTCAGCGCTCCGCCCGCGAGGACCCACGCACCCAGGCGATCGCGCGTCCAGAGCTCGAGTGTCACGATCAGCACGAGCAACGCGTCCGTCTCCATGTCGAAGTGCTCGCCGAAGGCGCTGCTCGTCGCATTTCTTCGCGCCAGCCAGCCGTCGAAGGCGTCGAGCGCCACGACCAGGATCACCGCGGCGGCGACGCTGGCTCCCGGCGCGCCGTGCAGCGCCGTGCCAATCAGCAGCACGACGACGAACCGCGCCGCGGTCACGGCGTTCGCCGCCCCGAACCCACCGCCCGGGGTGGAACGGCCGCGCCACGCCGCCAGCAGCGCGGCGAACGACAGCGCCGCGGCTCCCGCCGCGGGCCAGGGCGCCCCCAGGACGGACGACGCGATGGCGGCGGCCGCCAGGGTCGCCGCGTTCCAGGCGCTCCAGCGTTCTAGGTTCGGTTCCGGATTCACGAGCCTTCCATGTTAGATCCAACGAACCTTGGCTCGTGCACCCTCCGTTCGTTCGGCGCGTTCCTTCTGGGTGGAAGCATCCGGTCGGGGCGCCATCCGCGCTGAAACGTTGCCCGGCGTCGAGCCGGGGGCGGTGCGCGTCGAGGCTCTGTACAGCGCCGTGAGCCGCGGCACCGAATCCCTGGTGTGGCGCGGCGCGGTTCCCGAGAGCGAGTACGAGCGCATGCGCTGCCCGCACCAGGCCGGCGATTTCCCGTTTCCCGTCAAGTACGGCTACTCGAGCGTCGGGCGCGTCGTCGAGGGTCCCGACCAGCTTTGCGGCCGTTCGGTGTTCTGCCTGTATCCGCATCAGTCGAGCTACGTCGTTGCGAGCGACGCCGTGGTGCTCTTGCCCGAAGGCGTGCCCGAGGCGCGCGCGGTGCTCGGGGCGAACCTCGAGACGGCGCTGAACGCCCTCTGGGACGCCTGCCCCCTGATCGGCGATCGAGTCTCGGTGGTGGGCGCCGGCGTCGTCGGAGCCATGGTCGCTTACCTCGCGCGCGGCATCGCGGCGGCCGAGGTCGAGCTCGTCGACGTGCGTTCCGAGCGTGCGCGACTCGCCAGCGCAATCGACGTCGACTTCGCCGCGCCCGGTACGGCGCGACGCGGCCGCGATATCGTATTCGACGCCAGCGGTACGCGCGACGGTCTCGCCGTCGCGCTCGATCTGGTCGCTGAGGAAGGCGTCGTCACCGAGCTCAGCTGGTACGGCGATCAGGACGTTGCCGTGCCGCTCGGCGGCCGTTTCCATTCGGGGCGTCTGACGCTGCGAGCGTCGCAGGTGGGACGCCTGAGCCCGCACGCCCGCGCGCGCTTCACGCCGCGCGAACGGTTGCGCCTGGCGCTGACGTTCTGCAAAGATCCGCGTCTCGACGCTCTGATCGACGGCGAAATCGGCTTCGAGGACCTTCCTTTCGCCATGCCGGAGATCACCGCCGCGTCGAGCGGCGCGCTCTGCCGGCGCGTGCGCTATCCCTGATCGAGCTCGGCATGTTCACGCTTTCCGTCCGCGACCACGTCATGATCGCTCACAGCTTTCGGGGCGAGCTCTTCGGTCCCGCGCAGCGCCTCCACGGCGCCACCTACGTGGTGGACGTGGAATTCCGGCGTCGCGAGCTCGGACCGGAGGGCGTGGTCGTCGACATCGGCCGTGCCGCGGCCGTGCTTTCGGAAGTGCTCGGGCCCCTTTCGTACCGAAACCTCGACGAAGAACCGGCCTTCGCCGGAGTCAACACCACCACCGAGTTCTTGGCGCACGCGATTTTCGATCGCATCGCGGAACGGCTTCTGCGCGGCGAGCTCGGGCCGGGCAGCGACGCCATCGCGTCGATGCGGGTGACGTTGCACGAGTCGCACATCGCCTGGGCCGCCTACGAAGCCGAGCTCGCCCCGGCACGAGAACAGACAAGACCGTGAGAGCGTGGTCGCGGTTGACGCGCAAAGCCGCTCCGGCTAGGCGAGACAAAGCGCGCCTCGAGGGCGCCTCTCGAACACGACTTGACCGCGCTTCATCAGGCGGTGTGGTTCGGACACGCGG
>DASWGX010000179.1:0-2464 GCA_036393455.1 Polyangiaceae bacterium | reverse complement strand
CTTCGCCGCCGGCGCGAGCGAGAGAAGCCGGCGGCGACGACGACGACGCTCCGACGATGGAGCTCAGCGCACTCGAGATCGCGCCGCCTCCGCCGCCGCAACGCTCTCCGCCGTCGCGTCGCGCACGCTCCCTTCCGAGCGCTCCGCCGCCCCCACGCCCGCAGGTGCCCGCCGCTCCCACGTCGGCTCCGCTGGAATCGTCGAGCCCGCCGCTCGCGACCGCCGCCGTTCCCGAGCTCGCACCGTCGGTGGAACCCGTTCGGCGCGAAGCGCCGCCGTTCGCCGCTCCGGCGCCGACGCTGCAAGTGCCGCCCGGCGCCGCGCTCGCCGCGCCGCCCGCGGGAGAGGGGTCGACCGCTCACGAAGAAGCGAAGGACTTGCTCGAGGCGTGCGAGGCCGAGCTCGCGACGAACCCGCAGCGGCTCAGGGCGGGACGGCTCCACTATGAATGCGGGCGCCTGCTCGAAGTCGAGATAGGAGACATCGACGCTGCTGCGGAGCACTATCAGAAGGCGCTTTCGATACTGCCTGACTACGTGCCGGCGCTGCGCGGCGCGCGCCGCGTCATGTGGCAAAAGGGCCTCTTCGTCGGCATCGCCAGCTTGCTCGATCGAGAAGCACGCCTGACCGGCGATCCGCGCCAGAAGGCGTGGCTTTTGCACCAAAAGGGACGCTTGATCGACGGTGAGCTCGGCAACAAGCCGGAAGCGGCGCTGGAGTACGCGGCCGCGATCGAGCTTTCCCACGACGACCCGCGCATGCTCAAGGCCCTCGAACGCAGTCAGGTCGCGCGAACGGCCTGGCGCGACGTAACGGCGACGCTGGACCAGGAAGCGAACGCCGTGCGTTCCGACGCGCGCCACCGGGCCGCGCTCGTGGCGGAGCGAGCGCGCGTGACGGAGACCTTCCTCCAGGATCCCGGCAACGCGACGGAGCTGTTTCAGTCTGCGCTGTCGCTCGACCCGCGCGCCCCGGGCGCCCTTCACGCGCTCAAGCGCCTTCACCACGGAGCGCAGCGCTGGCACGATCTCGCCGCGGTGTTGGAGCAGGAGGCCGAGCAACTCGGCGAGCCCAGCGCGCGAGCCATGACGCTCTATCGCGTGGCCAGGATTCACGCCGAGCAGTTGGGAAAGCCCGAGGACGCGGTGAACGCCCTCGAGCGGGCCCTGTCGCAGGCGCCGGAGGATCGCATGATCCTCGAAGAGCTCGCGCGCCAGTACGAGCGAACGAACCGCCACGCCGAACTCGCCGGTGCGCTCGAGCGACTGACCGGGCTGGTCGAGACGGCGGCCGATCGGGAGGCGCTGTTTCACCGTCTCGGGCAGCTCGCCGAGGACAGGCTTTCGAACGCGATTGCCGCGGAGCGATGGTACGAGCAGGCGCTTTCGCTCAATCCCGCTCACGGTCCGACGCTGCAAGCGCTGGCCAAGCTGTACGCGAAACACCAAAAATGGGAATCGCTGATCCGCGTGCACTTGGGCGAGGCGGACCACGCGCTCGACGCCGCGCGCCGCGCCGCCGCGCACGCCCGCGTGGCGGAGCTCTACGAGCGGCGGCTCGGCAACCGGGAGTTGGCGGCGGCACATCACGGCAAGGCCCTCGGTCTGGTTCCGGGGTACGCGCCGTCCTTCAAGGCGCTGGTTCGCCTCTACACGGAGGGGCGGCACTTCCGAGAGCTCTGCGAGCTCTACGAACGAACCGTCGAGGAGGCCGACGACGCCGAGACGAAGATTGTCTACTTGTTCAAGATCGGGCGCATCCACGAAGACGCGCTGAACCATTCGGCCGCCGCCGTCTCCGCGTACAAGCGCATCCGCGAAATCGACGCACGCCACCTCGGCGCCATCCACGCTTGGCAGCGCGCCGCGGAACGCTCGGAAGCGCACCGAGAGCTGGTGACTGCACTGGAAACGGAAGCCGAGCTTTCGACCGACAGCGCGAAGCAAGTCGCGCTCTTGCACCGCGCCGGCGAGGTGTGTGAGTTCGACCTCGAAGACGACGAGGCCGCGCTCACGCGGTATCGACGCGTGACGGCGCAAGCTCCGCGTTACCTGCCCGCGTTGACGAGCTTGGGTAGGTTGTACTACCGCGCCGGCCGCTGGGACGACCTGTGCGAAACGTACCGCGCCGAGCTCGGGGCCATGCCGGCGGGGCGCGAAGCGGCGGCACTCTGGTACAAGCTCGGCGTCCTGTGCGAGGAGCGGGTGGGCCGGGATGCGGAGGCAGTGGACGCTTATCGCAAGGCAGCGGGGATGGACAGCAGTCACACGGTCGCCGCGCACGCCCTGGCGCGAAAGCTCGGTGAACAGGGCCGCTTCGCCGAGCTCGTGGCACTGCTCGAGGTAGAAGAAAAGCGCGCAACGGGCGCCGACGATCGAGCACGCATCGCGTTCCGCGAGGGCGAGATTCACGAGTACCGCTTGGGTCAGCCGGACGAGGCCCTCACCGCCTATGAAAGGGCGCT
>DASWGX010000178.1:0-6914 GCA_036393455.1 Polyangiaceae bacterium | reverse complement strand
CGGGCGGCCGGTTCGCCTTGTAGTCCGGATAGATGTCGCGGCGGAAGGTGGCGCGCCCCGAGTCCATCGCCACGGCGAAGAGACGCGGCTGCCGCTCGCGAAGCAGGCGTTCGACCATGCTCAACGTGCCGTGCACCGCGTGCGTCGGTTCACCGGACGGGCTACTGAGCGGCAGGATGGCGTGATAGGCGCGAAGGACGTAGCTCGAGACGTCGACGATGTAGAGGACGTCGTCCGACCCGGGTGGAAACAGGCTGGCCGCCATGAGTCGGCTCTAGCAGAGGCGGGCTCCGGCCGGTGCGGCTCCGCGGCATCGTGTCGGCGCCCCGGCATGCTTCGCGGCGTTCTTGGCGGTTTTCCTGGCGCGGCTCGCTGGGACTGAGTAGCCTTCCGGGCGATGCTGGGCTCGCGACTTCGCCGGGCGGACACGGGCTGAAAATGACCGATGCTCGCGCTGGGGCCACCGTGAACGAGCTGGTGGCGGGCAAGTATCGGCTGAGCCGCATGATCGGACGCGGGGGCATGGGGTCGGTCTGGGAGGGAGTGCACGCAACCCTGGGCTCGCGCGTCGCCATCAAGTTCATCGACGCCGAATACGCCGAGAGCCCGGAGGCGCTGAGCCGGTTCGAGAACGAAGCGCACGCCGCCGCCAAGCTGCGCAGCAAATACGTCGTCGAGGTGTACGATCACGGTGTCACGGCCGACGGCCGGCCGTACATCGTGATGGAATTTCTGAACGGCGAGCCGCTCGATCGCCGTCTGGAGACGCACGGCCGGCTCGACCTCGTGCCGACGGCGATGCTGATGCAGCAAGTGAGCCGGGCGCTCGCTCGCGCGCACGCGGCCGGCATCGTCCACCGCGATCTCAAACCGGAAAACATCTTTCTGGTTCGTGACGAGGAGGACGGCACCGAAATCGCCAAGGTGGTGGATTTCGGCATCGCGAAGTTCACCGATCGGGGCATGGGCGTCTCGTCGTCGACGCGTACCGGCTCGGTGCTGGGCACGCCTTTCTACATGAGCCCCGAACAGGCGCGCGGGCTCAGGGCGGTCGATGCGCGCAGCGACATCTGGTCGATGGGCGTGATCGCGTTTCGATGCCTGACGGGGCGGCTGCCCTTCGAGGGCGAGGCGGTGGGCGATCTGCTCGTGAAGATCTGCACCGGTCCCACGCCCGTGCCTACGCGTCTGGTCGCCGGCTTGCCGCCGGAGTTCGATAGTTTCATTGCCAGGGGGCTCGCGAAGGAGCCCGACCAGCGCTTTCAGAGCGCTCAGGAGCTCGCCGACAATCTCGCTGCGATAGCGGGGCTCCCGGTTCAAACAGGTCCGGTGCCGTATCTGGGTGACGGGCGTGCGTACGCCGGCGGGCCCACTCCGGCGGGCGCGCACACTCCCGGCGGCAGAGTGTGGACGCCCGGCACCGGTCCGCAGCCGCCGACGGTGGCGGGCGTCGCGGCGTCGGTGGAGCGCCGCTCGTCCCGTGGCGGGTTGATTGCGGTGCTCGTCGTCGGCTTCATCCTGCTCGCCATCGGTGTGGGCGTGGCGGCCAAGCTCGCTCTGTTGGACGCTCCGCCGGCGGAAGCGTCGTCGGAAGCTCCGACGGCTGGCCCGCCGCCCATCCCGGAGCTCGCGGCGGCGCCGGCGACGGAACGGACCACAGCAGCGCCGTCGGAGCCGGCGGCCGTGGTGGTCGCGCCCGCGGCCGCGGAATCGAGCGCCGCAGCATCGGCACAACCCGAGAAGGCCACGGCCGAACCTCCTCCGAAGCGAGTAGCGCCGGTAGCGCGGCTCCGTCCCAAGCCCGAAGCCCCGAAGGCGGTCGTGGCCGCGCCGCTGCCGGCTCGTCCGCTGCCCCCCGTTTCCAAGCCGCCCCCGCCCAAGCCGAAGACGCCGGACGTCGGCTACTGAGCACCCGCCGCCGACTTGACCTTTCGCGACGGCTCGCCCTACTAGTCCGAGCCCATGCCCGGCCAAGACCGAACGGCAATGCCGCGTCGAGCCCTGCGCGCGCTCGTTCGGCCGGCGACAACGGGGGCCCTCGTGCTGGCCTTGGCCGTGCCTGTCGTGCTCGCGACGCCCGTCGTGCACGCACAGTCGGCGGCTGACAAGGCCACGGCCCGGCAGCTCGCCATCGACGGCATCAAAGCGTACGAAGCGGCGGACTACACGACGGCTCTCGATCGGCTCCAGCGCGCTCAGGCCCTCTACGACGCGCCCGTGCACCTGCTCTACATCGCGCGGTCGCAGGTCAAGCTCGGCATGCTGATCGAAGGGTCGGAGACGTACCGGCGCCTCGCGCGCGTCGAGCTCGACGCGACCGCGCCGAAGGCCTTCGTGGACGCCAAGGAAAGCGGCGCAGAGGAGCTCCCGGGGCTCGAGCCGCGCATTCCGAAACTTACCGTCAACATCGAGCCCGCAGGCATCGCGGATCTCGAGCTCACGATCGGACAGGAAAGCGTGCCGGCCGCGACGGTCGGTGTCGAACGGCCGATCAACCCGGGCCGGCACGTGGTGACCGCAAGGGCTCCCGGCTACGCCTCCGCGCAGAGCACCGTCGAGCTCCGCGAGGGACAAGAGACGAGCGTCACCCTCGAGCTCGAGCCGGGCGACGAGGCATTGGACACGACAGCGGTTGCAGGCGCGGATGGGCAGCCAGGGACGGCGGATCCGGGTTCGAGCGAAAAGCAGGAGCCGGGTGCTCTGGGTTTCGTGGTCGGTCTCAGGCTCGGCGGACTTCTAGCCTCCGGCGATGCGGCGACGAATACCGCCGGCGAAGGCCTGGCCTTCGACGACTACGCGAAGTCCGGCGGGGGAGGGGAGCTTCGCGGCGGCATCCGCTTTCTCGGGAACTTCACGGCCGGCTTGTTCTTCGAGCGGTACGCGCTCCTGCCCGGCGCCACCATGGACGCGAGCCTCGACAACTTCACGACCGATCAACCCGCTGTGCTCGACAGCACCGCCGCGCTCCAGAGCATCGGCCTCTTCGCCACGGCGGGCACCAAACCCGGCGGCATCGGGGGTTTCGGTGAGGTCGGCGTCGCTATCGTGCAGCAGCTGCTCTTGACGCGAAACATCGCGGGGCTCGAGCGCGCGCCGGAATGCTCGGCCACCGAGACGCTGAGCGGCCCGGCGCTCCGCGTCGGAGGCGGCGGAGTCTTGCCGCTCAACAAGTACGTGCAGCTCACCGCGACGCTCAACGTGTCGTTCGGGTCGTTCGGCTCGTACGATGCCGAAGACGACTGCGGCCGTGGCCTCGAGGCCGAAGAACGGGTGCTCTTCGACATTCCCCAAACGGACTTCGGTGCTCCGCACCAGCTGATCTTCCTCGGCCTCGGGGCGGATTTCCTGTTCGGTTCCGACTTGCCGTCCGAGTGAGGGGCGGTCGCCCCCTCTCGGTGGGTCGGCGCGCGCTAAACCCTTGAAATGACGGTTAGTTCCCTTGTGGGACAAGGTCATGCAAGGAAGTACAATTGCGTGACAATCAGGCGCCGGAGAGGTGATAGCGGGCGTGTAAGGGTCATGGAATCGCTACTTCTGGCGCTGTACTTCGCGACGTTGCTCGTCCTCTGTGTGTTCGGTTTGCACCGAGCCCACCTGGTAACGCTCTGTTGGTGGCACAAAGATCGGATCGCGCAAAAGGGACGATTACCGCGGAACGAACGGGTGTTGCGGGACGCTCGCACGACCGGCGCGGCCGAGCTCCCGTCGGTAACGGTTCAACTGCCGCTCTACAACGAAGCCACCGTCGTCAGCCGCTTGCTCGAGGCCGTCGGTCGGCTCGACTACCCGAAGCACCTTCTCCAGGTTCAGGTCCTGGACGACTCGACCGACGAAACACGCGCCCTGTCGCGCGCCAAGGTCGAGCAACTGCGCGCTCGCGGGCTCGACATCGTCCAGGTCGCGCGACCGAACCGTGTCGGTTACAAGGCGGGCGCGCTCGACTACGGCCTGCTGTCGGCGCGCGGTGAGCTGGTTGCCATCTTCGACGCCGATTTCGTTCCGCAGCCGGACTTTTTGCGACGCGTCGTCGGGCACTTCCGCGATCCGCACGTCGGAATGGTTCAAACCCGCTGGGGCCATCTGAACCGAGACGCGGGGCTGATCACGCGCATCCAGGCGCTCATGCTCGACGGTCACCACCTGGTGGAAAACCGCGCCCGCTTCGGCGCGGGGTGTCTGTTCAATTTCTCGGGCACGGGCGGCATCTGGCGGCGCGCCGCGATCGAGGCGGCGGGAGGCTGGCAGCACGACACGCTCACCGAAGACCTCGATCTTTCTTACCGCGCGCAGCTCGCGGGCTACCGCTTCATCTACCGGTCGGACGTCGTGACGCCGGCGGAGCTGCCCGAGGACATGTCGGCGTTTCGCGCGCAGCAATTTCGCTGGGCCAAGGGTACGGTTCAGACGGCGCGCAAGCTCTTGCGGACCGTGTGGAGCGCGCCGCTCACGCTCGGCCAGCGCATCGAGGCAAGCTTCCACTTGCTGCCGCACTTCGCCTATCCGCTGATGCTCTTGCTCAGCGTGCTCTTGCTGCCGGCTCTGATGCTGATGCCCGCAACCGACGTCGAGACCATGCTCGTCATCGACTTGCCGCTTTGCCTGGGCGCGACCGGTTCGCTCGCTGGCTTCTACGTGACGGCGGAGCGCGCACAGGGGCGTTCGGGCTGGGCGGCCGTGGTCCGTTTGCCCGCCTTGATCGCTCTCGGCGCCGGGCTCGCGCCCAATCAAACGCGCGCCGTCTTCGCCGGCATGCGAGCGATGGCGGGCGAGTTCGTGCGAACGCCCAAGCGCGGCGAGAAGGCCGGTCGCTACGGCCAGGTTTCCGAGCTCCCGCTGCTCGAGCTCGCGCTCGCGACGTTGAGCCTCGCAAGCGTCGTGGTCGCGCTCCAGACGGCGCATTGGTTCGCGGCGCCATTTGCCATGCTGTTCTTCTGCGGCTACGCGTTCGTCGCGTTCAGGGTCGTGGCGGAACAGGTGACGCAGCGGCGGACGGTTTCCACCGTGCCGGCGGAAAGCGACGGCCCGGCGGTCGAACCGGTCGGCGTGGCGCGTGCCGCATGATTCTCGGCGGAAATCCGAGCACTACCCGAGCAGCGCCGCGCGAGGGCATGCTTGAGGAGCATGCTTTGGGGGCACGGCGCCACGGTGGGCCGGGAGCTGACGGCGGTTCGGGGCCCTGATCCGGGCAGTGGCGTTCGCGGGCCGCGGCTTTACTTTCGAGGCCTCCGGGGTAGGATGCCCGAGGTGTGAGTCTTGCATCGGTTGACCGCGGACTGCGGCAGCCGGCGTAATGGGTTCGGGCAACATGACCAAAGCCGACATCGTGCAGGCGGTGTACACGAAGCTGGGCGGCTTCTCGAAGAAGGAATCCGCCGATTTGGTCGATCTGGTGTTCGAGACGATGAAGGAAACCCTCGGTCGCGGCGAGAAGATCAAGATCTCGGGGTTTGGTAACTTCGTCCTGCGCGATAAGCGCCAGCGTCAGGGCAGAAACCCACAGACCGGGGAACCGATCACGATCACGGAGCGTCGCGTCCTGAATTTCAGGGCGAGCCAGCTCTTGAAGCAGGCACTCAACGGATCTAACGAGGACGACGCTCCCGGCGGCTCGACAGAAGGTCAGCGTGAATAGGCTCGGCTAGCTTTCCCGAGGCTAGCTTTCCGACGAGTGGTAGAGTTTCCGGAAGCGGCAGACCAGCCACCGACGATAGCCAGCCAAGTGTCTAACAACACCGAGAACAAGCCGCCGATCAAGCTCTACTATCGCATCGGGGAGGTCAGCGACTTGGTCGGAGTGGAGCCGCACGTGCTGCGCTACTGGGAGACCGAGTTTCGTTCGATCCGTCCACAGAAGTCGCGCAAGGGGCAACGCGTCTATTCGCGCCGCGACGTCGACAAACTGCTCCGCGTCAAGGAGCTCTTGTACACGCAGGGATACACGATCGCGGGCGCTCGCAAGAAACTGCGCGACGCGGGCCAGGAGCCGAGTCGGGAACACGACCGGCTCAAGGGCTCGGAGCAACGCATGCGCGCGTCGCTCGTGGGCTTGCGGCAGGAAGTGGCCGGCATGCTTCGCGAGTTCGGAGCGAGCTTGCCGGCTTCCGCCGAGTCGCGCGGCTCACGCTCGCCGCGCTGAGCAAGGCTTTCCGGGAAAGAAGCCCCCGCGCGCGAGCTCTGGACAGACTAGGTCCGGCCGCGGCTTGACTTCGCCGCGCCGAACGGCCACACCCCGACACTGTAAGAAGGAGTGCCGCCATGGCTGAAGGTCTCAACCGCGTCCTGCTGCTCGGAAATCTCGGAGCGGACCCGGAGCTCAGAATGACGAGCGGCGGTCAGGCCGTGCTGAAGATGCGCCTCGCAACCAGCGAGACCTATCTCGATCGCAACCGCGTTCGGCAGGAACGCACGGAGTGGCACAACGTCGTCGTATGGGGTAAGCGCGCGGAAGCGCTGGGTAAGTTCTTGACGAAGGGGTCGCGCCTATTCGTCGAGGGCGGGTTGCGCACTTCGAGCTATGACGATCGCGACGGCAACAAGCGCTATCGAACGGAGGTCGTCGCCAACAACATCATCCTCGCCGGGCGCGGCGGCGGTGGCTCGCGCGAGGACGCAATGGGCGGCGCTGGCGGCGCTGGCGCGGGCGGCGCCCCCGACGACGCGGGCTACGAGGATTCCGGCGACTCGGGCAGCGGCGGGGAAGACGACATCCCGTTCTAGGCGGCGCGCGCGTCGAATGTCGCGAGGACAGCCGCTCCTCGGCCTCCACCCGCTGGTTTCACCGGCGGGGGCGTTCGTCCGCGCCGCGGCCGTCATGATCTGCGCGCTCTCGGTCGCCTGCGAGTCCTGCGACGGCGAACCGGCGTCTGGCCCTTCGGCGAGCGCCGCGGTGAAGGCCGTTGTTGCTCCCGACGGGC
>DASWGX010000177.1:0-4079 GCA_036393455.1 Polyangiaceae bacterium | reverse complement strand
GCGCGACGCGGGCCGCCACGAGCCGACCTTCGGCTTCCTGGGCGGCGCGCGCGAGCTCGCGCGACACGAGCTCGAGCACGTCGTCGGGGTTCGCGGCCTCCGCGACGTCTACCGCCACGAAGGCCCAGCGCACGACGTCCAGCGCGACGTGCTCGACGCGAGCGATCGACGCTCCGTCGACGCTGATCAAGGTCGCTCCCTTCGAACCGCTCTCCCTCAGCTGTCGCCCTTGAAGATTGCCCGGGAACACGACCCAGGGGTTCTCGTGCAAGACCTCCCGAGTGTGGACGTGACCGAGCGCCCAGTAGTCGTATCCGCGATCGAGCAAAGTGCGAAGCGAGCACGGCGCGTAGGGTTCGTGGCCGACGCGCCCGTCGAGCGCGGTGTGCAGGAGGCCGAAGTTGAGCAGACCGGAATGCGGCGCGGGATAGTCACGCACCAGATCTTCGGTGACGTGCGGCTCCGGATAACCGCGCCCGTGCACGGCGACGCCCCAGTCCTCGAACACGACGGAACCCGCGCTTCGGTACGGCAGTTCCCGCACGTTTTCGGGCAGGCGCAGGTGCTTGGTGAGCTTGCTCGCGGCATCGTGATTGCCGCGAATCCACACCACTCGAACGCCGGCTTCGCGCAGCCTGGCCATCTCGCCCACGAAGAACAAACCGGTCGAGTAGTCGCGCCAATTGCCGTCGTAGAGGTCTCCCGCGATGAGCAGCAGCTTGACCTCTTCCTCGACGCAAAAATCGACCAAGTTGGAGAACGCACGGCGCGTGGCGCCGCGCAGTCGCTCGACGGGAGCCCCCTCGTAGCGGTCGAGCCCGGAGAGCGGACTGTCGAGGTGAAGGTCCGCGGCGTGGAGGACGCGAAGCGTGCTCACTTTGCCCCGCCGCGACGAAACACGGAGCCGTCGAAACGCGCCACCGCGGCGGGCGCGGCCCACTCGAAGCGCTCGGGATGCACGACGGCCGCCAAGAGCTCCGCGCTCTCGGCGATGCGCGGCCCGGGTCGGTTGAAGTACGCGTTGCCGTCCAGCACGAAGAGCCGGCCCGCGCGCGCGGCGCGGGTTTCGAATAGCGCGGCGCCCGCGCTGTCTCGCGTCAAGTCGGCGAGCGTGCGCGTCACGTCGAACCCGCACGGCATGACCACGATCACTTCGGGCTCGGCCGCGTCGATGGCGGCGTAATCCACGGTCCGGAATCGACGCGGCTCGTCCACGATGACCGGCTCGGCTCCAGCAACGCGAGCGAGCTCCGGCATCCAGCCTCCGGCGATCATCGGAGGGTCGAGCCACTCGACCAACGCCAGCCTCGGCTGCCGCGCCCCGCGCGCGCGCTCCGCCACGCGGTCGAGCCGCGCGTGGAACTCCGCGACGAGCGCGCTGCCGCGCTCCGAAACCCCCGCCGCTGCGGCGACGCGCACGAAGTCGGCGGCGATATCCCCGAGGCACGCGGGTTCCAGCGAACAAATACGTGCTCCGAGCCCGAGCGTCGCGCAAGCCGCGCGTACGTCCCCCTCGGATACGGCGCAGACCTCGCACTGGTGTTGCGTCACGATGAGGTCGGGCGCGAGCCGCGACAGTACCTCGGAGCGTACCCGGTACACGCTGAGCGCCTGCTCGACGAGAGCGCGCACGCTGCGGTCGATCGCCGCGCTCGAAAGCCGGGGATCGAGCTTGGGCTCGCACACCACGGGCAGCGACGTCACGCTCTTTGGGTAGTCGCACTCGTGGGAAACTCCCACCAGGCTTTCGCGCAACCCGAGCGCGCAGACGATTTCCGTAGCGCTCGGAATCAACGATACGATTCTGCCCGTCATACGCGTGACCTCGCCGGCCGCGAGCGCCGGGCGTCGCGGCACGCCAGTCCTAACACGCTTCGCGTCGCACTACTGACCTCGCGCGTCACAGCAGCCTTCGGCGTGCGCCGGCGCGCCCAGGCCGAGAGCAGCACGAGCACACCGCCGACGAATCGCGCAGCAGCCCCACGGCTCGAGCCCGGCCCCGCGGCACTGCAGGTGCCTTTGCCGGCGTCGCTCGACGCGTCGGAAGACGCCCGCGCGGTCCGCGGCGACGACGGCGCGGGCGCAGGGGTCGGCTCGAGCCCGAGCTCCGGCAGCGGCTCGCCGAGTGCCCGCTCGAGCAGCCGTGCGTCGCGGCGCGTGCGCGGTAGATCGAGGGCGAGCCAGACCTTGCGCAGCGTCTGGCGCTCCGAGTCCCAGCGCTTGCCCCAGCGGAAGCGCTCCTTCTTCACGCATGGCATGGGCCGCACCCAGGGGCGCGTCGCGACGAAGCGAACCTGCATCTGGCTTTTCGCGGCGGGCCGCACGGCGCGCGACAGGGTCGCGTGCAAACCGCGCGGTACTCCGGCCCCCCCCGCGACGTGAGCCTTCGCTGGTCCGATCTCGACGTCCTTCGGCAGGGATGCGCGGTAGCGGTGGTGCAAGCGCGAGAGCACGTACGTCTGGCGCGCGAACAGCGCGCGGCGTCGCTCGAGCTCGTTTCGGCCCTGCTCGAACTCGCGCCGAGCCCTGGCTCGCTCGCGAGAGGGCAGTCGGACGAGCTCGGCCGCAAGCTCCCGGTATTCCTTGTCGGTGAGCCTCGCCGCCTTTGCCGCGCGCTCGGCCGGCGACACGGTCTTTCGTTCCATCACATCCCCGCCGAGCGACATCAGCTCGTGAAGCCTGAGCGGCGCGTTCGGGCACGGCTCTCCGCACCCGTCCGTGGTCCACGCGAACTCGGTGACGAAGGCGTGCGGCTCGGCGGCGAGCTTGTGATCGAAGAGAGCGTTGTAGAGCGGTCCCACGTCGGACTCCGCTTCGGGATCGAAGACCACGTTGGTCGGCGGGAAAGCGTTGTCGTAGTTCAGAACCTCGAAGCGGCGCTCGCGATGCAGAACGTAGACGAACAGATCCTGAGCGCCCGCGGAATCGGAGCGGGCGAGCCTCGACGGCAGCGTGACGCTCTCGACGTCGCCGTCGCGCCACGCCGGCACGCGCGAAACGTGGCGGATACCGCCGAGTTGGACGTGATTGGGGCCCACGAGCTCGACGTGATCGAGCAGGACCGCCGCGACCAGCAGGCGCTTGCCCGCCGAGAGGTACGGCCCGAGCGCGGTGAGCGCCGCCTCGCGAGCCCGGTAGCCGTGAGCGTCGAACCAATCCTTCGCTTCCTCGACCGTTCGCGGCGCGACGATCCGATAGCGAAACTCACTCTCGGCGCCCTTGAAGACCGGTGAGTCCGGTACGCTGAGCTCGTTCGACACCTTGTACTCGTCGTCGGCCGGCGGCAGCATGCGAGGCGTGAGGAAGCCGCGACCCGTGGCGGGCAGCCGCTCGTCCCACTGTTGTTCGGTAGCGTCCACCTCGCAGGGATTCTTCTCGTAGAAGGTGTGAAAGCGGGGCGCCGAGACCTGCTCGAGCCGGCTGACGATCTCTCGCTTCACCGTCTCGACGTCGTCTGGGCCGACGTCCGGCGGCACGGGCAGCACCAGGGCGAACGGCGTGAGCGGACCTTCGTAATCCACCATCACGGTAGTCACGACGAAGCCGGCGTGGAGCAAGAGGACCACGTGCGTCGTGTGTACGACTCCGGACGGAACCTCGCCCTTTTGAACGATGAAGCCCGGGAACGCAGTCGCCGTGCTCGCCGTCAAGCTGAACGTCGCCGCGCAGGCGGCGAGCACGACGCGGCGAACTCGGGCAGTAGTCACACTCGCCAAGGCGGTACCGGTGATATCACCCGAGGCGGCTGCGACTACCCCTTGCCTTCCCGCGCTCCCCGGGAGAGCTTCCGCGTCGAATGCAGGGTCCCTATCAGCCTGTCGGCGGGACGTCGTTTCCGGCGGGGCCGGGGTACGATCTCCGCCCCCCGCCCGGCCCGCTCCGGCGCGACGTCAGCGCCGTCGACGCCATCCGCTTCGTATTCCAGGAGCAAAATACGATGGCGAACCTGTTCTTCGGCCTCTTGCTCCAGATCATTCCGATCGTCGGGCCCATCACGCTGCTCGGGTGGATCTGCGAGGTTCACCGGCGGCTGGTCTGGCAACACCCGAATCCCCTGCCCAAGTTCTCGTTCGACGACT
>DASWGX010000176.1:0-5007 GCA_036393455.1 Polyangiaceae bacterium | reverse complement strand
TCGAAACGCAAGGGGTGGCGAGCGCCAGGGTAGCGAGCAGTCGGTGTTTCATGGCGCGGGAGTCTGCGCGCAAAACCACGCGGGCTGCAATCGAAAGCAACGCTAGCGAGCGGCGCCTGGGGAGCCCACGTGGAAGACCTCGGGGTCTCGGCCGAGCGCCGCGGCGAACACCCGCGCGAGACCGCGCATGCTATCCCGCTCGCGTGAGAAGCGCTCGGGACTTCCGAGCATTTTTCCTTGCTCGTCGTAGCGCGCGCGGATCCCCCACAGGCCCGTCTCGGGATGGCCGGGCAACCCGTAGCGAATGTCGTCGATGGTGACGACCCATTCCCGGCCCTCGCGTTCGACGTTGCCGTGCGTCTGACCCGCGGCGAACCACTCGAACATCTGCCCTTCGGGCGTGTATCGCAGCCGCTCCACCAGCGGGTGCCGGCTCTGCTGAAAGACCCACCAATCGATGGGCGCCGAGCGGAGCGGCGTGGCGTACCCGACGCGGATCTCTTCGCCGCTGCGTGCGACCACCCTCCGCAGCAATATCTGAAGCAGCGTCGAATAGGCGACGACGTCGGCGTGAACTCCGCTCGCCGCGAGCTCACGCTCGGCGCGCGCTGCCGTTCTGTGGTTCAACACGGCGCCCGTGAACACGTACGCCGTCGTCAGCGCGAGACTGGCGCGCGCGACGCGCGCCCCCCGGTGCGGCTGGCGAGCGACGAGCTTGAGAGCCCAGAAGACGGCTGCGGCGAGCGGGACGGTGTAAAACAGGTCGATGATCCCGACTCCGTCGATCACGAAGCGTTCGCGCGAGAACGGCGCCAGGAGCTGAGTTCCGTAGCTCGTGAAGAGGTCGAGCAACGGGTGGGTGAAGATGCCGAGCACCAGCGCCAGCACGAGGCCGCGCCGGCCTTCGCGGCTGCCCAGGCCGTCGGGATCGCGCTTTCGGTACCAGTGCCGCCAGAGCGTGTAGCCGAACAGCGAGCCCACGACCGGGCCGAACCACAGAGCGTGCGAGCTGCCGCGATGCACCTCGAGCCGCGCCCAAGGTCCGAACGGCGCCGCCGCGAACACGTCCAGGTCCGGTATCACGCCCCCTACCGCTCCCCACATCGCCGCCCGCTTTCCGAGTCGGGGAGCGGAGGCCATGCCGACGGCGGCGCCGAGAACGGCCTGGGTGATCGAGTCCAAGCGACGGCCATGGTAGCCTCCGGCCCGCCATGCGTCCGCACAAAGCCGCACTCTGGGTCACGGGTTTGCTTGCGATTGGCTTTTCTGCCGTGCTCGCGCTCGGTGCGCCGGCCCCGACGAAGAGCGAAGCCGTGGGCGAAGCCGCGGAGGAGACCGAGAGCGAGCCCACTGCCGCGGATGACGATCTCGGAGAGCCGCCGCCCGCCGACCAGGGAGCGGAAAAGGAAAGGGCATCTCCGCTCAACCCCGAGCCCGAAGAATTTCCGGACGGCGGAGTGGCGCCTCCGCCCGGCGATTACAACTCTCTGATGGCGGATATCGCGGCACTGCGCAGTCGCGTCGCGGCGCTGACGACCACGCTGTTCGCGAGCAAGCTGCGCGTCGTCGTGCGTACCGACGACGAGGCGAGCCGCATCCAGAGTTTGAGCGTGACCCTGGACGACGGCATCGTGTACGCGGCGCCCGAGGGTTTCAGCGCCGAGGAGGAAAGGACGGTGTACGAGCACGCCGTCGCTCCCGGACACCACGTCGTAGGCGTGGAAGTGGAACGCTACGACCCGCGCGCCAAGCAGTTCAAGACGTGGCAAAGCTCCAAGTTCTCGGTCGTAGTTCCCGAGAAAAGCGTGCTGCAAACGACGCTGACGCTCGAAGACGAATCCGGCATGGCCGAGGATTTCCCCGCCGGCGAGGACGGGGAGTACGAGCTCAACGTTCGCCTGCGCGCTGAGGTCGTCGAGTGAGGCGCCAGCGCCGCGGCGCGCTCGGCGCCGCGCTGCCGGCGTTGGCCGTCGCCTGGGCGAGCTCGGCCCTGGGGGCGCCGGAGCCTTCCCAGCCCGTCTCCGGGGAACTGCCGCCGGCAGCGCCGGCCGAAGGCGAGGCCGCGCCGGACGCGCCCGCCGATGCGGCGGCCGAGGCGAGCGATTCGAACGACACGCGGGCGAGCGCCCTGCGAGCCTATCAGAAGGCCCTTCAGAACAAGCAGCTGGCGGCGACGACGCCGCTCAGCACCCAGCTCTTGCGGGAAGAGCTGAACCGCATCGAACAGAAGCTCAACGACGGTCGCAGGGACGAGGCGATCGGCGATCTTGTTTACCTGGTGGAGTCCGATCGCTTCGAACCTTTCTCCCAGGGTGAAGAAGGACGCGCCGCACGCTTTCTCTTGGGGGATGCGCTCGGTCGAGCCGGGGCCTATCAACCGGCACGCGGCTACCTGTTGCCGTTGCTCGTAGGGGACGCGTCCGACCTCTGGTATCGCCGTTCCGTTCGCAGTCTGGTCGATATCGGACTCGGGAGCGGCGATCCGGAACCGTTCGTCGCGGCGCTCGGCAGTCTTCCGGCTGGGACGCCCGCCGAGCTCGTCGGGGACGTGAACTACCTCCGAGGCCGAAGTCACGAACGGAAGCGCGAATACCAAGCCGCGCTCGGTGAATACGCGAAGGTCGGCGAGCGGTCGCGTTTCTGGGCGCAAGCGACGTACCTGTCGGGGCTCATCGAGGTGGAGCGAGGACGCCTCCGGCAGGGTGAGAACTTGTTCTGCAGGGTGGCGGAACCCAAGCTGACGCCGCGCCTGGCTCCGGTCTTCGGCGGCGACAACTTCTTTCGCGTGCGGGACTTGGCTCGGCTCGGCCTGGGACGCGTCGCGCACGAGCAGTATCGTTTCGACGATGCCCGCTACTATTACTACCTGGTACCGCGCGACTCGGACCATGTGTCCGAGGCTCTGTATGAAACCGCGACCACGCGCTACGAGGCGAAAGACTACGACGGTGCACGCGAAGCGATGGACGAGCTCAAATCGTTCCAACAAAACCACGTCTACGAGGACGAGGCCTGGCTGCTCGACGCCTACATCGATCTCGCCGCCTGCCGGTTCCCGAGCGCGGACGCCAAGTTGAGCGAGTTCCTGAAACGCTATGAACCTGTCCGCGACGCTGCTCGCCGCGTGGCCGGCGACGCGAGCGCGGTAGGGCGGCTGGTCGAATCGGTGCGGACCGGCGGCGATCCGAGCGCCGCCGGGCTCGGCGTCCCGGCGCGCACGGCGCAAGCTCTCGCGGCGCTGCTCAGAGTCGATCGGCGCTACGCCCTGGCCACCCGCCGCCTGGCTCAGCTCGATCACCAGCTGAGCGGGTTGCGCGGCGCGATGGGCGAGCTCGACGAAGCCCGCCGGCGCCTTGCCGTACCGGACCAAGTGCGGCCACAGATGGCCGCGCCGCTTTCGCAGAGTTCCGCCGAGCGGCGCGCCCGCGCAGAGGCTCAAATAGCGGAGCTCCGCCGTTTGATCCGGGAGGCCGAGACGTCGAGAGCGTCTTCGGAAGCGCTCGCGGGTCTGAAGCGTGAAGCGGAAGCGCTCGAGCTCCGCGCCCGCGCACTGTCCGTCGTGGCGCCGAGCGGCGTCCCCGCGAGCGGCGGCGAAGAGCAAGATCTCGCCGCGCTCTTGGCAGCCGATCGCGAGCGAGCGAGCGCGCTCCACCGGAGCGCCGCGGCCGCGCGCAGCCGGGTCGAAAGCGAACAGACGAGGCTCGCTCACGACGCGCTGCTCCGGCTCGACCTCCGCTTGTCGCGCCTGTTGCGCCGCGGGCGGCTCGGACGCATCGAAACCGTGCTCGGCAAGAAGCGCGCGCTGGAGCTCGAGGTAGAGGCGCTGTCGCAGGGCCTCCTGCCCCAATCGGTCGTCGATTCGCTCGAAGCCGAGCGGTACATGCGCGACGACGAGGAGTACTGGCCGTTCGACGGAGAGGACTGGGAGGACGAATACGTGGGCGGCGAAGGCCTGCGCTGAGCGTGTTTGACAACGTCGCCCGCCTGCACAAGGTTCTCGTGCCATGACGTCCGCAGGTTGGCTCCTGGGGCTTGCCGTGACGGCGGCTTCCGGGCTTTCGGTTCCCGTCGAACAATACGAGCTCGAAAATGGGCTCACGGTGCTGTTGAGCCAAGATGCCCGGCTGCCGGTGGCGGCGGTGGAAATGGTGTACCTGGTGGGGTCGGCGAACGAGCGGCCCGGTAGGAGCGGTTTCGCTCATCTGTTCGAGCACCTGATGTTCCAGGGCTCGCAACACTACGACCACGATTACTTCACCCCGTTCGAGCCGATCGGCGCGGACGTCAACGGCACGACAAGCGAGGATCGCACCAACTACTTCGAACGCGTGCCCAAGAACTACCTGGACCTGGCGCTGTGGATGGAGTCCGAGCGGCTCGAGTATCTGCTGCCGGCGCTGACCCAGGAAAAATTCGACAATCAGCGTGAAGTCGTGAAGAACGAACGGCGCCAGCGTTACGACAATCAGCCCTACGGCCTCGCCTGGGAGTGGCTCGGTCACACTCTCTATCCCGCCGGGCACCCGTACTACGAACGTCCCATCGGCTCGATGCGCGACCTCGACGCGGCGTCCCTCGACGACGCGCGCTCGTTCTTCCAGCAGTACTACGCCCCCAAAAACTCCGCCCTGGTCGTCGTCGGAGACTTCGACGTGCCGGAGCTGAAGCGCACCATCGAACGATACTTCGCGCACATCCCGCCGGGCCAGCGCGCCAAGACTCCCGACGCGCAGCCGGTCGAGCTCGAGACCGTGAAGCACGTCACCTTGCCGGACGACGTGAAGCTACCGCGAATCTACCTCGCGTGGCCGTCTCCCGCGCTGTTCGAACCGGGAGATGCCGAGCTCGATCTTTTCAGCAACGTGCTCAGCGAAGGCAAGACCAGCCGCCTGTACAAGCCCCTGGTGTACGATCAAAAAATCGCCAAGACCGTCGAAGCCTATCAAGTGTCGCAGCGTTTGAGCGGCCTCTACGTCATCGAAGCGACGGCGGCTCCGGGCGTCTCGG
>DASWGX010000175.1:0-2887 GCA_036393455.1 Polyangiaceae bacterium | reverse complement strand
CGACCGGCGCCGCGGCGGCCCGGGAACATCTCGACCTGATCGGTAATGCGCGCGCCCGCCGAATCGACCAGGTAAACCAGGGGGCATCCGATGCGCCGCGCGCTCTCCTGGATCCTGAGGATCTTCTCGACCGTCCGCCGTCCCCAGGAGCCGGCCTTGACGGTCGAGTCGTTGCCCATCACCGCGACGGCGCGGCCGTTCACGGTACCGACGCCGGTGACGACGCCGTCCGCGGGCAGGTCGCCGGCGCCCGCGTTGGCGAGCAGGCCGTCCTCGACGAAAGACCCCTCGTCGAGCAGGAGCGCGAGCCGCTCGCGGACGAAGAGTTTGTTCTTGGCGGCGCCTGCGGCGTGATACTTCTCGTCGCCGCCTCGCCGCGTCCGTTCGATGAGCTCCGAGAGCTCACTGTCCTTCATCAGGGCCCGGACACCGCTCGGCGAGCCGGTTCGCCCGGCGTCGCGAGCGACGCGTGGGGCGCGGGCGCGGCGCCGAGCAAACGCTCGACCAGCGCTTCCAGCTCGCGCAGACGATCGCCCGAATAGCCGACGAGCACGTCACGAACGATGCCCTGACGATCGATGACGAACAGCGTGGGCAACGCGAGAGCGCGATAGGCCTGCGTGGTTCGCCCCGATTCGTCGGCGCCGAGCGCGTACTCGATATCGAGCTGCCGCGCCGTGCGCGACGCGACGAGCACCGGGTCCGTCGTGAGGCCGACCACGACGCCGCCCTGAGCCTGAAACCGATCGTGCCAGCCGTTCAGCGTCGGCACCATGAAGCGACATACCGCACACCACGAAGCCCAGAACTCGAGCACCACGACCTTACCCCGCAGGGCTCCGATGCTGTCGGGCAAACTGCCCTGCACGGACTTGAGCGAATCGAACGCCGGGGCGTGCGACCCCACGTAGCGCCGCCGCATCATTTCTTCGTCGTCGGGAAATGCCTCGAGCTCCGCGCGCGCCAGGCGCGACTTGCCGCCGCGTTGAAACGCCACCGAGACCTCTGCGTCGATGGCGCGTCCGGCGACCCAGCGCACCACATCCTCCGGAGCATCGACGCGATCGCCGTCGAGGCTGAGCAGCACGTCCCCCGCGACGAGCCCGGCGCGTTCGGCGGGCGAGCCCGGCACTACCGACGCAACGCGAACGCCGGCCAGGGCGGGCTCGCCGGCCTCGAGCTCGACACCCAGCCAAGGACGCATGTCGGCGAGCGAGCTCGGATCGAAACCAGAGCCGGGACCGGGACCACCCCTCGCCTCGGACGACGCAGGAGGCATCTCCATCGGGTCCGGCTCCGAGGCCACCGTCGCGCTTCTCCGCGAGGGTGCCGGCGCTTGGGGACTCGCGGGCTCGGCCTGCGGCGCGGCGCACCCAACGGTCGTCCAGGCCGCGACCACGGCCAAGCGTAGGACGCTCGCGGCGATGGTCGCGGTCGCCGGCAACGCTCGAAGCACCACGCTCGCGTGTTACCACGCGGCTCGTGGCCGTGCAGCTTCCCGTCGTGCGCCGCATACGCCCCGCCTCGAAGCGGCACCGTGCGATCGTCGCCGCGGCGGTGACGTCCCTCTGCGGCTCCGCGTGCCGCAGCGCTCCTCCCGCCGAAGCGCCCGGCACGTCGCTCGGCACCCCGAGCTTCGGCACTCCGCGCGCTGAACGTACTGCGAGGAAACCCGCAGTCAACGAGCCGCTGGAGTGGTTCGCAGCTGCCACGACTTGGCCCATGGCTGGCCCCCCGTTCCGCTCGCTCGGTCACTACGGCGGCAAGTACCGCGGCGTCGTGCGGGTTCTACCGGAGGGCCTCGATGCTTACCGGACTGGGAGGCCCAGCGCCCTCGCTGGCGCAAGGATCGCGCTGTTTCTGGACGATGACGGTGAGCGCGGCCCCGTGCTCGCGATGGAGCGGACGGACCAGGGGTGGATCTTTCGCAGCCTGACACCGGACGGCAGGCCCGAAGACGAAGCCGCGAGCGCCCTCTGCGAGAGGTGCCACGCGGAAGCGCCGCGGGACCATACCTTCGGGCTCCCGCAGAGTCGGTAGCGACAGTTGGTAGCGACAGTTGCTAGCGACCAGGCCGAATGGGGCAACCGCCCATTAAGTGAGCGCGGGGAATGCCGTCGACCAGGCGGGCGTTGGCCCCTTGCAACCCAACCGCTCGAGCCCCAAAAGCACGAAGACCCGACGGGTAACGTCCGCCGGGCCTCGTTCAAGCACTCAAGAACAAGAAATCAAGCCAAGTAAGCCAAGAAAAGGCGCCGTGAAAGCCTGCGAAGAGGCTTTGGGGGCGCAACCAGGAATTGCTGAAGCAGCGTCCGTGCCAAGTAGCCGCCGTGTTTCGGCCGTCGCGTCGGCCAAGGCCCACGACGGCTACCACACGCGCTCAAAGTCTTCGAAAACCGCGGTCCGGCTTCGGACTCGACCAGCCAAAGCCTGGCGTCGATGTCGCACCCTAGGCGCAAGCTGCAAAAATTTGCGGAGCGAGCCTCTCCGAGGGAGAGCCGGGACCCTATGCGCGCCCAACCGCCATCCCCGAGGGGCGGCGTCCAGCGACCCTCGGGGTTTTTTCCGGGGTGCGGCGTGCTATGACCGCGCGCTTCGCGTCGCTGCGCCCGTAGCTCAGCTGGATAGAGCGTCGGTCTACGGAACCGAAAGTCGGAGGTTCGAATCCTTCCGGGCGCGCTCGACATCCCCTGCCGCCATCTCGGACAGAATGCGGAAGGGTTTTTTCAATTCAAATTCAACACTTCGCCCCGTCAGAGTGGCGTTCGAAAGTACGGCGTCGAGGAATTTGCGCCGTTCCGCGTCAGATTGCGAAAGCCACAGGGTTTTGGCGTGCTCGGCGAGTTCTAAAATTTTCTGAGCGTCCGCCAGGTACGTCCGGTCGAGC
>DASWGX010000174.1:0-3840 GCA_036393455.1 Polyangiaceae bacterium | reverse complement strand
GGCGCGTGCCCGGAGCACGTACGTGTAGTAGGTCGCGAGCCCTTCGTAGAGCCAGGCGTCTCGGCGCGGCATCTCCGGAACCCCGAGGTGCGTAAGCTCGTGCACCGCAACCCAATCCTCCGAGAGCATGCGCGCCGTCGGAGTTTCGGGCATGAGCAGCACCACGGTCGAGCCACCGCCGCGCAGCGCGTAGCCGAAGATATTCTTGCGGCGCGCATCGCGTACCATGAGGATCCAGGCGCGCTCCACCGGGAACGCGCCGAACAACTGCCGTTGTGCCTCCGCTGCGCGCCGTAGCCAGGCGAACACGCCGGACTCCAAGTCTTTCCACGCACCTCCCAGCGTTACCACGTCGAAGACGGCGCCGGCGACCCGCAGCGGCCGGCGCTCGAGCTTGCCGAACACCGCCTGACTCGCGAGCTCGAACTGTGAAGCCGGCACGTGATACGCGCCATCGAGGCCGCGCGGCCACGGCACTGCGGCGTCCAAGTCCGGCGGCAGCTCGAACCGCGCCGTGACCGCTCCTCTGTCCGGCTTACCGAGGGGAACCCACAACCAAAAGTCCGGCGAGACCACGAGAGCGTCGCGCAGGCGGTGCGGGCTCGCCAGGCCGTACCAGGCTTCTTCCGCGGCCGCGAGGTCGACCGTGTAGAGAAAGCAGCCGTTCGCGTCGCGGTTCTCGACGGACCCGTAGCTGCGCGCGTCTGGAATCGGCGGCTCGAGCTCGGTGGCATCGTAGCCCGAAATGCACACGCGCCCTTGCAGCGACTCGAGCGCGGCGTCGACGCGAAACGAGTACCGTGTGCTCGGCGCGGCGTCGATGCGCCCCGGCTGCCGCGTGTCGCGGCGTGCGGAATCGCCGGCCGCCCGCGCGGCAACCTCGGACGAAGCGTCGATCCCCTCGGGTGGCTCGGTCTCGACGCGAATCGGTCTGCACGCGATGAGCGCGGCGAGCGCAACCACCGCCAGCGCAAGGCGCCACACGTGCAGTCGAGGTGGCAAACGTAGCTGCCTTCGATGTCGCCGAGCTCAGCCCGATCCCGCGCCGGCTCCCCAACCGAGCTCGTACCAGCGCCCGCGGTCGGCCGGACCCCGGCACGCCCACATGGCGCGGGCGCGCGGACGAAAAACGACACAGGCGTTGGTGCTCGTTCCCTGCTCGTCTTCCGGGTAACGATTGATGCTATCGACACCGTCGCTTCGATCGGAGAACAAGAGCCGGGCGCTCCGTTCGTCGTGCCCGCCGCTCGAAACGAGCTCGCCGAGCCGTTCGAGCCGCCGCCGACTGGACGAAGTCGGCGGCTCACCCTGGCGGGCGACGTGCTCGGGCACGAGACAATGATTCGTCCTGAGCAGCGGCTTGGCGTCGAGCTCCCGCGCCGCCGTGCTGTCGGGACCACACTCGAGCTCCACCGCGCCTTGCGCGTCCGCCGCCCAATAAGTGTGCGCGGCGGCGCGCGGCGCGGTCTCGAACACGCGCTTCGCTTCCGCGCGGTCGCGCGCACACAGCGCGCGATGCAGGAGGCTCAAGTAGCCGACGCCCGGCCGCGAGCCCCAGAGCTTGATGTTCGTGGTCCCGACACAGAGCCCGCGATCGTTCATGCCGACCAGCGAAAGGCACCCGGAGCATGTCACGGACCACGTCTCCGGGCCGCGCGCGGGTCGGCGATGGACGGCCACGATGTAGTCGAGATCGTCAGGGTTCAAGTCCCATGTCTGCGCGGCGACCAACTCGCCGTGGCGAGTCAGCTCAGGCGGCAAGATGAATGCGGAGCAGCCTTCGTCCGCCGGCGCAGGCAGCAGCAGCACGTCCCTGACGTCGGTCATGTTGGCGACCGCGTAGAGCAAGGCCGCGTCCTGATTGGCTCCCGAGGCGATGCCGGCGTGCTCCGTCGCGCCTTCGGGGTCCCAACGTTCGGCCGCATCGAGGCATGCGCGGCCCGTTGCAACGAACCGCTCGATCGGATCGGCGACGCCGCGCTCGCGGCAGTACTCTCCGAGGGCCGAGAGGCGCTGATCCACGAAGGCCGCGATCCGCTCGCGCTCCGCCTCCCCTTGCTGGCGGCCGAGCTCGGCCGCGTCACCGCGACAATGAATCTGGCGAAGCTCGTAGCGCACGGTCCGCGGCTCGACGGCGGGCATCGAGCGGGAGTCTAGCCGCTCAGAGCTTCGCGAGCATGTCTTCGATCGCGTAGAACTTTTCGCGCACTTTGCCGCGCAGTTTGCCGTGCTCCGTTTCGAGCGCGTCCAGGCGATGCCAGTCGTCCAGCGTCACGACGCGAAGGCCTCGAGCGGCCAAAAGCGCGTCCACGACCGGAGCGTCAGCTTTTCGTCTCCAGCGCCCGCTCGCCGCGTCCTCCAACATCAGCGAGACCGTCTGCTTCGCGTCGCTCTTGTTGGTGCCGATGAGCCCGGTCGGGCCGCGCTTGATCCAACCCACCGCGTACAGACCGGGGATCACCGCGCCGCCCGGCGCCTCGAGCACGCGGCCGTCCCGGTTCGGAATGACGCCGCCCCGCTCGTCGAACGGGACGCCCGGCATCGGAATTCCTCGATAGCCGATCGAGCGCAACACCAAGCCGGCTTCGATCTCGTCGAAATCCCCGGCACCGACGGCCGAGAAGCCTCCCTTGCCGTCCGGCTCGAGGCGATTCTGTTCGACGCGGACGCGCTCGACGCGGCCGTCGCCGAGCAGCGCGACCGGCGACGCGAGAAACCTCAGTATCACCCGGCGTGGTTCCTTGGCGGTCGACACGACCGGAAGCGTGCGCAGGTATTCCACGTTCTTGCGCGCGGCCGCGCTGAGCTCGTGCGAGGGCTCGAGCAGCGCGCGATCGAGGCCCTCGTCGAGATAGACCCCGACGCCGTCGAGATCGGCGATGCTCTCGAGCTCCCCCTGGTCGAACGCCGCCTGCGCCGGACCGCGCCGGCCGAGCAGCACCACCTGGCGAATCAGGCTTTTTTCCAGGGATTCGAGCGCATAGGCGGCGATGTCCGTCGCGGCGAGCTCGGCTCGATCGCGCACCAGTACGCGCGCGACGTCGAGCGCGACGTTGCCCATACCGACCACGACGGCGCGCTCCGAATCCAAGCGGAACTGCTGCGAGCGATAGTCCGGATGACCGTTGTACCAGCCCACGAAGCTCGTGGCCGCGTAGCTGCCTTCGAGCGACTCGCCATCGATGCCGAGCTTGCGGTCGCTGGCCGAGCCGCAGGCGAACAACACCTGGTCGTAGCTTCGCCGCAGCTCCTCGACCGACACGCTCCTCCCCACTTCGACGTTGCCAAGGAAGCGGAAGCGGGGACTCTTGGCGGTGCGCTCGAACGCCGCCGTCACCCTCTTGATGTTCTGATGGTCCGGCGCGACGCCGAAGCGGACCAGGCCGAACGGGGTCGGGAAGCGCTCGAACAGGTCGACCTCGAATTCGGGTCGAGCGCTTTTCAGCAAGAAGTCGGCAGCGTAGAACCCCGCCGGGCCGGACCCGACAATCGCGACACGCAGGCTTTCGGCCGTTTCACTGTCGGTCACGGGAGCCTCCGGACCGGGAAGCTACCATGCCGACCCCGGCTTGAATGCCTTATCCTTCAAGGGTTTCGTCTCGCGGGGGTCGCCCTCCGAGCCCTGCCAGGCCGCTTGACCGGGCACCGGTGGAAGCCTAGGGTTTCAACGGATTTTGAAAGCTCTAATTTCCCAGGAAGGCCCCGCCGCGCGGACGGAGCTCGAGCTCGCCGACACGATCGGCCGCATGATGCAGTTCTGGGGCTTCAAGCGACCGATGGGACGGCTCTGGACGGTGCTGTACCTGTCACCCGAACCGCTCGGGGCCGCGGAGCTCGGTG
>DASWGX010000173.1:0-3723 GCA_036393455.1 Polyangiaceae bacterium | reverse complement strand
CCGACAACACCAGCGTGTCGGGCGGCTACGCCGGGATGACCCTGGCCCTGCTGCAGGCAATCGACGCCGGTGTCAAGAACATCACCGTCGTGTCGGCCAGCCCCACGACGTACTGCATTCAGAGCACCGTCAGCCAGTCCACGTGGAGGAAGAACGGCCCCGGTGCCGATCTCTCCAGCGTCGCCTGCTAGACCAGATCCAAGCTTCACCTCGAACGAGAACAGGGCGCGGGAAACCGCGCCCTGTTCTTTGGTCCGTCAAGTCGCCGGAGCACGCGGCCGATAGGGAATCCGTGGAGGCAGCTGCGGTCACGCCCGTCCGCGCCGCGCTTCGGGTGCGCGCAATCACGATCCCTGCGCCGGTGGCGCTCATCGCCCTGGTCGGCGCAAGCGCGGTCATTCGTTTCGTGCTGGCGCTTGCGCACCCGACGCCGCTCTTCTTCGCCGACGAGTACATCTACTCGACGCTCGCGCACGAGCTCGCCACGACGGGTCGGCCGACGATCCGCGGCGAGGCTGCCGGCTTTCCTGCGCTCCTCCAGCCCATCCTGACCGCACCCTTCTGGCTGTTCCACGACGCCGGCGTTGCGCTGCGGCTCACCCAGGGGCTCAACGCCCTGGCGATGTCGCTGGCGGCGGTGCCGGCCTACCTGCTCGCTCGCAAGCTCAGCATCGGGAACGGCCTCGCGCTCGCTGTGGCCGCGCTCGCAGTGCTCGTTCCGGACCTCTTCTACGTCGCCTACGTCCTCGCAGAGCCCATCGCCTACCCGCTCGTGCTCGGAGCTACGTACGCCGCCGTCTGCGCGCTGACGCGCCCGACTCGCTTCAACCAGCTCGCGTTCGTCGTGCTCGCGGGCCTCGCGACGTTCGCTCGGATCCAGTTCGTCGTCCTGCCGCTGGCCTTCGTCGGCGCAGCGGTGCTCGCCCGAGCGGACGTTCGGAAACTGCGGCTGACCTTCGGCCTCTTCGCTCTCGCGGCGGTTCCTGTCGCGGTCAAGGGCCTCGGCTACTACTCCGGCATCGGTGAGTTCTCGCTCGACCCCGCTCAGATCGTCCGCTGGTTCGGCGTGGACGCGATGCTGCTCGCCTATGCGGCCGGTTGGCTGGTGATCCCCGGAGCCCTCGTCGCGCTTGCGACTCCCCGCAGCACTGCCGAGCGCGCGTTCGCCGGTTTCACCGTCGTGCTGGCGTTCTCGCTCTTCGTCGAGGCAGCGCTCTATGCGACGAATACCGACGGCATCGGAGGTCGGTTCCAGGAGCGGTACATCTTTTCGCTGATCCCGTTGGTCGCGATCGCGTTCTGCGTCTCGCTGTCCCGCCGCGGTCACGCCCGGACGGCGGTCGCGGTGCTCGGCGCGATCCTCGTCGCGATCTCGGCACGCTTTCCGCTCTCGGGGTGGACCGACGTGCACGGCCGTCAGGACTCGCCGTTCTTGATGGGCGTCTACCGGCTCGAGGAGTGGATCGGGTACGGGAACGGCTCGCTTGTCGTCGCCGTCGTCGTCGCCGGCCTGGCCGCCGGAGCGGTCGCGATCGCCTTCCGGCCGAGACTCGCTCTCGGCGGCTTGGCGGTTGTCGGGCTCCTGCTCGCGATGATCGTCGGAGGCGCGTGGTCGGTGGACAAGCGCAACGCCCAGAACGCCCGGGCGACCTACTTCCCTGCGGACGCCCGCTGGGTCGACCACGCGAAGCTCGGCGACGTGACGATCGTGAACACGCCCGGCTCACGACGCGAGCTGACGCTCGAGCAGATGTTCTGGAATCGATCGATCAAGCGGCTCGTGAGACTCGAGCAGGCCGGCTCGCCCGACACCTTTGCCGCACCCCGACTGCGGATCAGCGGCGACGGGTCGTTCTTGCTCTCGGGCAAGCGCTTCACGGAGCCGCTGCTGATCAACGAGTACGCGGTTACGGCCGATCTCCGTGGGGCGACGAGCGTCGCGACATCGGACCTTTTCGAGCTCTGGAAGCCCGCCGGAATGCCACGCCTGCGGTTTCTCGCCGCGGGCCGCTTCTACGACGGGTGGCTCGCGAACACCGGCTATGTCCGGGTCTGGGACGCGCCCGGGACGCTGCGGCTCAAGCTTTCGCTGCCGTCGGTGGCCGAGCAGGCGACCAGGGTCGTCTTCGGCGCTGGGGGCGCTCGTCGGGTAGTCGTGCTCCAGCCGGGGGCGACGACCCGGGTCGCGTTCACCGTTCCGTCCGGGGTCTGGACGCTCCACTGGAAGGGCACCCTCTTCCACCTCTCGGACTCCCGCCCGGTCAGCGTCCGGGCGGACGAGCTCTCGCTCGCTCCCTAGGTTCAAGGGCCGGCCCGCGGGTGCCGATATCTGAGAAATGAGCCTGACCGTCTCCCCTGTGATCAAGATCTTCGCCCTCGTGGGCATCCTGGCCGCGCTCGCGCTCGGCGGCGGGATGATGCTCCTGGGCGGCCAGCCCGAGGCGGAAGCGACTCCTGTGCTCCGGACGAAGACGTCGGGGCTCCTGACCGGGCCCGCCCGCGCGAAGCAGGTCGCCGCCAAGGCGAAGGCGAACGCCGCCGCAACCAAGGCCGCCGCCGCGAGCAAGGCCGTCGCCTCAGCGCCGGTGACGAAGCCGGCCGCCAAGAAGGCCGCGCCTGCCGCCGCGCCGAAGGCCAAGGCCAAGCCGGTCGCTAGCAACGGACTTCCGACCGAGATCATGGTCGCGCTCCGCAGCCACAACGTCGTCGTCGTGTCCCTGTGGGGGACGGACGGCAAGATCGACGCGATGTCACGCGACGAGGCCGCAGCGGGCGCAGCTGCCGCCGGCGCCGGGTTCGTGCCGCTGAACGTGATCCAGCGCAGCGGCGAGGCGGAAGCGCTGACCCTGAAGCTCGGTGTCCTGCTCCGCGCGCCGACCGTGCTCTTCTTCACCGCGGGCGGCAAGCTCGCGAACACGCTCAATGGCTTCAACGACCGCGAGACGGTAGCGCAGGCCGCGCTGAACGCGCTCCGCTGATGAGCCCGAGCAAGGCCAAGACCGGCAAGGAGCTCTTCGTACGGCACGCGAAGCGCGACGGGCGTGAGATCGCCGTCCTCCGAGCGGTCGACCACGGCGAGTCGTGCGTCGTCGAGGCCGAGGTCTACCCCGCGGGCTCGGGCGCCTCGGCTCTGCAGCCGGGCCCGTACACGTTCGCGAACGCAAACGAGGCGACGGCCTTCGTGACGGAAGCGGTCGAGGCGCTCATGTACCTCGGCTGCGACATCACCGCTTGAAGTCGCCGCCTTCGGCGGCTCAACTTCAAGCGGTAACGGGCCTCCGACGACCGCAGTGAGCGCGGCGCGGCAAAGCCACGCCGCACCCGCGATCTCCACGACGACCAGCCCGAGCGAGGCGACTCCTTGGCCGAAGCGCGGTTCGCCCGAGCGCAAGCCGTCCCACTCGCGGCGTAAGGCCGCACACGTTGCAACTACGGGTCGGCTCGTCGTAGAGTCGGCACGCCCTAGAACGAAAGGATCACGTGCCGACCTGGCTTTGGATTGTCATCATCGTCGTTGTTGTGCTAGCCGTCCTTGGCTACTTTCGCCGCAGACGTTCTGGATAGCCGCAGCCGCCGCCTAGCTTCGGTTTCGCCAATCGAATCGCCAACCCCTCCTAGCGAGCCGGCTACGTCATTGCAGACAAGCCATCGCTCGTTCATCAAAGGCCCGAGCGTGCTGTTCGAGCTGTCCGCTTGACGCCGCGCGGGCGGGCTTTGCCCGTC
>DASWGX010000172.1:0-8569 GCA_036393455.1 Polyangiaceae bacterium | reverse complement strand
TTCGCTTGCCTCGAGAGCGCGTTGCGCCTGCTCCGCGCGAACGGAAGCCGTCTGGTCGTTTACTTCGCGCCCGAGCGCTCGGACGTGCCGCCGCTCGTCGACCCTTCGGGACGACCCGAGTTCGCGCGGCGGGTTCGTGAGCTCGGCGTCGAGATCGGCGCGGCCGTGCTCGACGCCGAGAACGTGGTGCCGGCCGAGTACTGGGGTTGGGATCGCGACACGCCGGACCAGTCGCACTTCACGGAGCGGGGCCACCGGCTGCTCGCGGATTTCATCGTGAACGGCGCCCCGGAGGCGTGGACGGCGCTGGCGCGGGGTGCCCCATGAGGTTCAATAGTCTGGTCTACATGGCGTTCCTCGCCGTGGTCGTGCTGGGGGCCCGGTTTCTGCCCGCGCGCCCGCGCAAAGCCTGGTTGCTCGTCGCAAGTTACGTGTTTTACGGCTCTTGGCACTACCCGTACCTGGCGCTGTTGTTCGGTGCGGGCGCGCTGAGCTTCTTCGGAGCGCACTTCATCGCCGCCGTCGAGGATCGCAAACGCCGGGTCACAATCGTGGTCGGGGCCAACCTGGCCTTGCTCGGGGTGTTCAAGTACGCCGATTGGGTACTGGAAAGCTGGGGCGTCGTCGCCGGCGCGATCGGCCTTGGCGCTCCCGCGCTGCTCGACCTCGTCCTGCCGCTCGGCATCTCCTTCTATTTGTTTCAATGCATGAGCTACGTCATCGACGTCGGGCGGCGGCGCGAGACGCCGTACCGGTTCTGGGACGTGCAGCTCTTCGTCGCGTTTTTCCCGCAGCTCATCGCCGGCCCGATCATGCGCGCCAAGGAGCTCTTGCCCCAGCTCACCACGAACCACAAGCGGCCGATCGAGGTCGGCCACGCCCTGACCACGATCGTCTCCGGCTTGTTTCTCAAGGTGGTGTTGGCCGACGGTCTCGCCCCCAACGTCGACGCCGCCTTTGCAAGAGCTCCGTCGGCCTTGTCGGCGCTCGACGTGTACGTCATGGCGACGGGCTTCGGGCTCCAGATATACTTCGACTTCGCGGGCTATTCGTTGATGGCGATCGGTTCGGCACGCCTTCTCGGCATCGAGCTGGTCCAAAACTTCAATCACCCCTACGTTGCGCGCTCGCCGGCGGACTTCTGGGCGCGCTGGCACATGTCGCTCTCGCGCTGGATTCGAGACTATCTGTTTCATCCGCTCGCCGGCGGGCGCTCCGGCTGGCTCAGGTTGGCTTTTGCCGCTCTCGTGGCGATGACGCTGTGCGGGCTGTGGCACGGCGCGGGTTTCACGTTCATCGTTTGGGGCGCCTATCACGGCGTCCTGATTGCCGGGTACCACGTGCTCTCGAGAAAAAAGCCCGCCGTTGCGGTTCCGCGCGCCCGCGCGCTGTTGGAGGACGGCGCGAAGGTCGTCGTGACCTTCGGCTTGGTGACGCTCGGCTGGGTCTGGTTTCGCGCACAGTCCGTGGCCCAGGCGTTCGAGCTCAGCGTTCGCGGGCTCCTTCCGCTTTCTCACGGCGAGCGCGGCCTGTCCGGCGTGTTCTACCTTCAGGTCGCGGCGCTGGTCCTGGCCACATGGGCCGCGCCATCGGTGGCGCGGCGCCTCGCGCCGCTCGGGCGTCTCGCCGCGACCGAGCGGGCGCCGCTCACCCTGAGCTTCACGCGCGGCGCCGTGGTCGGACTGCTCCTGGCGGTGACGCTCGTCTACCTCCGCGGGCAAAAAGAGTTCGTGTACTTTCAGTTTTGAGCCCCGATGCTGCTGCGAGCCCTTCGCCGTCAGGTCGAACGTTCACCCGAGCGCGTCAGCGTGCGCCACGTGTCCTTGCGCGGCGGCGAAAGCACGCGCACCTACGCCGAGGTCTGGGCAGCCGCCGAACGTGCCGCGGGAGCGCTCGGCGCGCTCGGCGTCCGTCCCGGCGACGTCGTGGTACTGATCGGGACGCATCATCCCGACCTTTACGGCGCTTGGCTCGGTGCCGTGTGGTGCGGTGCGATTCCGACCATACTGGCGGAGCCGAGCGTGCGCATCGATCGCGCCGAGTACGCGGCGCGCCTGGGACGTTTGCTTTCGGCCGTCGGAGCGTCGCTGGTTCTGCTGTCCCCCGAGCTCATGCAAGGCTGGCAGCCGCCGGGCGATCAACGCACCGCCAGCTACTCGGAGCTGGTGCAGGGTCCGCGCGCCGCCGGCGAGCCGCACGCGGCGGAGAGCGGCGACCCGCTGTTGCTACAGCACTCGTCGGGCACGACCGGGCTCCAGAAAGGCGTCGTCTTGACGCACCGAACGGTCATGACCCACGCGGAAGCGTACGGGAAGGTGCTGGAGCTTGGGGAGCAGGACGTCGTTGCCAGCTGGCTTCCGCTCTATCACGACATGGGGCTGATCGCGTGCTTCGTCACGCCGCTCCTCTTCGGCGTCCCCGTCGTGTGGTTCTCGCCGTTCGAATGGGTCGCAGAGCCTCTGTCGCTGCTGCACGCCGTCGGCACCCACCGCGTCAGCCTGATTTGGCTGCCCAACTTCGCGTTCTGCCTGCTCGCGGATCGCGCGGCGAAGGGCGGCGCCGCGCTCTCGCTCGGCTCGCTGCGCGCCGTCGTCAACTGCTCGGAACCAGTTACCGCCGAAGCCATGGACTACTTTTGCGAGCGCTTCGCTCCGCACGGCTTGTCCAGGGCAGCGCTGCACACCTGTTACGCGATGGCGGAGAACGTATTCGGCATCGCGGCCTCGAACTCGGCGGCTCCGCCGCGGCGGCTCTACGTCGACCCCGCGGCGTGGCAGACGACACAGACCGCGATCGACGCCGCCGACACCGACCGCGCGCTCTCGCTCGTGAGCAGCGGGACGTGCTTGCCGGGCGCGAGCGTCCGCGTCACGCTGGACGACGGTACGGAAGCGCCGCCGCGCCGCGCCGGCCGGCTCTTGATCCGATCGCCGTTTCTCTTCGAGGGATACTTCCGGCGTCCGGACTTGAATCGCGGCCTTCTCGTGGACGGCTACTTCGATACGGGTGACGTCGGATTCCTCGACGAGCACGGACACGTTTACGTGACGGGACGCAAGAAGGACTTGATCATCTGCGGCGGAAGGAATCTGCATCCGCAGGACATCGAGGCGGCGGCGGCGAGCGTCGACGCTGTCTACCCCGGGCGCGCCGTTGCCTTCGGTGTCCCGCTCCGCATCGGCACCGAGGGCGTCGTGGTGCTGGTCGAGTCCGAAGCGGACGCCGCACGCTGGCCGGAAATCGCGGCCAACGTGCGGCGTCGCGTGCCGGCGCGCCTCGACGTCGATCTGGTCGACGCCAAGGTCGTCGCGCGCACGGTGCTCAAGAAATCGACCAGCGGCAAGCTCGCGCGCGGAGCCAACCGCCGGGCTTATCTCGAGGGAAGCTTCGGTCGCGTCGCGCCCGAGGTCGTGACCGCGCCGCCGCCGGCGCGAGGAGGTGTGTGATGGACGTTGCACTTCAGGCCGTCGTCGAAATCGTGAACGAGCACTTGCGGCGCACGCGCGGTACGGGCCCGGTGAGCTCCGATACGCCGTTGCTTGCCGACGGTCATCTGGACAGTTTCGGTCTCGCCGAGCTCGGCGCCGAGCTCGAGAAAGCCCTGGGCGTTGCGCTGCCCGCGGGCGCGCTCTTGCCGGAAGATTTCGAGAGTCCGCGCGTGCTCCACCAGCGTCTGGTCGCGGTGATCGGCGCTTGAGCGCGCGTCTTCGTCAGTCGGCCTGGATTTCCTGTTCGAGCCGATCGAGCTCGGCTTCCAGATTGTCCGGCGTGATGCGCTCGGCAGCTTCTTTTTCGTAGTCGACTTCCGTGGGAATGCCGTCGACCTGCGTCGTGGGCTCGCTCGGCGCGAGCGGGGCGGCGGGCTCCGGCGGTTTCGGCGCGGGGGCCGCCTGCGGCGCCGGAGCGGCTTCCTGTTTCGAAGCGGTCTGTTCATCGGCGCTGCGGCTGCAGTGCAGGGCGACGAGCGCCGCGCAGCCGAGCAGGGCGGCGCGATGCACGGAGAAACGGAAAGTACGGGCAGCCGTCATAGGGCATCTCCAGAAGGCGCGGGATTCGGAGCCGCACTGCCCGGAACGGCACTGCCCGGAGCCGCACTGCCCGGAGCCGCACTGCCCGGAGCGGCGCCGGCGGCGGCGGCAAGCTTCTGCATCCTTTCCTGATGGCGTGTCCGTTCCTTGTCGAGCAGACGGTCGATGCGTTCGAGCATGTCCTTCTTTTCCAGATCTTCCGCGAGCCGGCGCGCCTGCGTGAGCCGTGCCATGCGCCAGGCGTGGCGGCGCATCTCGAGCCGCACCGCGTCGGTGCCGAGGGCTTTGCCCCAACGCTTATGCAGCTCGGCGCGCAACGCCTTGCGGCGCTCCGCCCGCGATGCGTCGAGCTTCGCGAACCGCTCGCGCATGCGCTCGCGCCACTCCCCCCGCGCCTCCCTCCGTGCTTCGCGCACTTGCTCGCGCGCCTCGGCCGCTTCCGCGTTGGCTCCGCGCGCTTCGAGCCGCGCTTCGCGCGCTTTCTCGCGGGCGTCTTTCGCTTCCTTGTGCGCTTCGATAGCCTGCTTGGAGGCGTCCTTCCGAGCTTCGCGCGCTTCACGCAAACGCGTTCCCGGAGCGACGGCGCTGGCACTGGGCGCTTGGGCGAAAGCAGCGCCGGCCAGGGTCAGCCCCAGGCTCGCGCAAGCCGTGCCGAGCACGAAGAGCGCCGTTGATCCGCTAGGGTGCTTGGTCTTCATGGTGCAGGGAAGCGTAGAGGGGGAAGGCGGAACTTACAACGGGTTCGTGGGGACGCTCTGCAGTCGTTCTGCGGGGACCATGAATTGGGTCGGGGGACTTGGTTGGAGTAAGCGAATGTGAGAGGATGCCGCCGGTCATGGGCATGAGCAGCGCGGCGCGGCATTTGCTCGTGCTGTCCTTCCTGGCGGCGTTGGTAGGGCTCATCGCGGTGTACCTGGGCGCGCCGGAGGGAGGCTTCACCGACACGCTGAGCGCGCGGATCCGGCGTTCCCACGCCGGAGGACCGTGGCTCGGCGTGACCGCGGCCGGCGGAGCGCTCGCGGGATTGGCCGTGCTGACGACGTCGGGGCTCTGGGTGCTCGAGCATTGGTTTCCTCGAAAGACGCCGGCCTTCGACGCGCTCAGGACGGACAATCTTCAAGAGGCATTGCGCGAAGTCGGGCAGCGCGTGGCGGCGTGCGCCGGCCGCGAGCCCCCGGACGTCGTTTCCGCGTTCGATGAACTCATGCGCGGCGCCGTCAAAGTCGAAGCGAGCGATCTGCACCTGACGCCGACGCCGGAAACGTTCAAGGCGACCTATCGCGTTCACGGCACCCTGTACGAGGTCGCGCACTTTGCTCCGGAGCTCGGGCCGCGACTCACGACCAGGATCAAGGTTCTGGCACGGCTCGACACCCAGGTCCGCGGAACGCCTCAGGACGGCCGACTCGTGCTCGAGCTGGACGCGGCGCGCGTCGACGCCCGCGTGTCCACGCTGCCGACCGAAGGCGGCGAGCGCGTCGTGCTGCGGCTGGTGCGCGGCGGTCGCACCGTGCCGAACGTGGACGATTTGGGCTTCAGCAGCCAGGTGGCGCGTGGTCTGCGCGCGGTGACCGGAAGGCCGCAGGGGTTGTTCTTCGTCACCGGGCCGGTAGGCAGCGGAAAAACGACGACGCTGTACGCGTGCCTCAAACACATCGCCGCTACGCGCGGGCGCACCACGACCCTGGTGACACTGGAAGATCCGGTCGAGCTCGAGCTCCCGTTCGCGACGCAGACGCCGATCAATCCGCGGCGCGGGATCACTTTCGCCAAGGGTTTGCGCAGCGTTCTCAGGCAGGACCCCAACGTCCTGATGCTGGGAGAAATCCGCGATCAAGAGACGGCGGAGATCGCGGTGCAAGCCGGACTCACGGGGCATTTGATCCTGACCACGGTGCACGCGGAAAGCGCCGCGGGCCCTTTCGCGCGCCTCGCGGACATTCACGTCGAGGCGTTCGCTCTCGCCAGCGCCTCGGTGGGCGCGCTGTCGCAGCGCCTGGTGCGCACTCTGTGCACGGCGTGCCGGCACGAAACGGAACCGACGCCGGCGGAGGTCGAGCGCTTTGCCCGAGCGGGGATCGTGTTGCCACCCGGGCCCTACTTCAGCTCCGACGGCTGCGACTACTGCGAGAAGCAGGGGTTCACCGGGCGCACGCCGATCGCCGAGCTTTTGATCGTCGATTCGGTCCTGGAGCGGGCCATCACGGAAAGGCGCACCACGACGGAAATCCACGAGCTTGCGATCGCCGAGGGAATGACGCCGCTGCTCAGGGACGGCCTGGACAAGGCATGCTCGGGCACGACGTCGATCGCCGAAGTCCTACGAGTGGCGGGATGATGCGCCGCGCCCTGTTTCGTGTGGCGCGCTGGATGCAGGTCGGCGCCGCGCTCGTGCTGTTCACTCTTTCCTGTCGCTTCGCGCTGGGCGCGGTGAGGTGGAGCATCGAGCGGAGCGCGCGACCGACGCTGGAGCGAGTCGGCAACGCGCCGCGCGGAAAGGAAGCGGACGGCTTCGGGCTGCCGTCCGTTCCCCTGCCGAGCGCGCTGTTGGCGCCCTTGGGGTCGGCGACACTCGCGCAGGACAAAGCGAACGAACGCGTCTACCTCATGGTCAGCGCGGGGCCCGAACGCTCGGAGTTGTTCGTCGACGGCGTGTTCAAGGGGCACTCGCCCTTCGTGGGAGAGATCCATTGCAAACCCGGGGAGCCGGTCGTGGTGGAGCTCGTACCGGAGGACAAGGCGCCGATACGCTTCGAGCGCACGTGCGCTGCCGGAACGGTGCGCGTCGAGTGAGGCGTCAGGCCGAAAGCGCTTCGAGCAGCTCGGCGGCCTTGGTGTCGCTGCACGGCAGAGCGAACGGCCCGCGCCGGGTGGCGACCAGGATATGCGCTATCTCGCCGCGCGCGGGCCCAACGGGCCAGGCGCCGCGGAGCTCGGAAAGCTCGTAACGCTCGCGTTCCGCGGCTCTGCCGAAACGCCGCCGTTCGACGACCAGGGACGAGCCGACCGCGACCACGACCTTCCGGGCGCGGATCCAGACGGCGATGAGCAACATGAAGCCCACGAGCAGCGCCGGCAGCACGATGCTGAGCGGCGCGATGGTCTGGTGATGGCGCAGCCTGCGGCCGACCACCGCCGCGATGATCAAGGTCGTTCCCGCGGCGCCGACGAAAACGCTGGTGGCCGCTTCGCGCTGCGATCGCTGTACGTCAAGCTCGATGGTCCGGCCCTTCGCGCTCGCAGCGGCCCCGACGTCGTTCCCCACGAGCGCGTTCGGCTCGTCGAGAATGAGAGCGAGCGCCGGCGCGTCGAGCCCCCAGCCCGGTTCGAGCGGCGTTTCGCGGCGCGCTTGCAAGATTCGAAGGTCCGCAAGAACCTCCGCAGGGTCGGTGCTCTCGAGGATCGTGACGGAGCCGCCGGCGCGGAGCTCGCCCGTCAGCCGGTATTGGTTGGCGCGGCGCGCTGGACCTTCGTGCTCGGTGCCGGTGAGGGTGAAGCGCTCGATGGGGCCGCGTCGCTTGGCGTCGAGCACGGCTTGCCAGGCGCCGGCGGCGTTTTCGAGGACGAGCGTGCGCACGCGCGGGCGCGCCGCCCACATCAGGGCCACGGCGACGGCCGCCAGCAAGAAGCTCCACATCGCGCGCACCGCGTCCGGCTCCGGCATCAGCCAAGGCAGCGCGGCCAGCACCCCGAAGAGCACGCCGGGGAGAAATGCGCCCCCTGGCGCGTCGCGGACCGCGATATGGATCGAGCTCGATTCGGCGGCCTTGATACGCATCGGCCCCGGACGGTAGCAAAGCCCGGTTCCCCGCGGCGCAATCAAGCGCGGCCGCGGGCGCGTCTGCCGGTTTGTTGACGAATGGCGGAAGTCCAGGAAAAGGTCCGCAGCGTGCGTTGTTTCATCGGCATACTCGGAGTCGGCGCGGGACTTCTCGGCTGCACGGACGGCTCGAGCGAATCCGAGACCGGTGACGAGGCGGAAGCGCCGGCCCTCGAGCCCGCAGGCTCTGGCGGGCCGCGCGGGCCGCGGGCTCCCGAGAAGCTCGGCCCGCGGGTGACGCTCGACGGAAAGGACCGTGCCCTCCCCGCGACCGTCGCGCGTGCGGGGAGCCCCCGCATCCATAGCCGCTCGCTCCGCGCCTGGGTGTACGAGAAGCCGAACCGCGACTCCCGGCGCCTCGGCTACTTGCGGGCGGGCTCGTCGTCTCCGACTTCGGACAAGCCCGCGGGACATCTCGGCTGCAAGGGCGGGTGGTTTCCGATCGAGCCGCGCGGTTACCTGTGCCGCGGCGCCCGCGCGACGCTCGAGGCGGACGACCCCATCGTTCACGCGACAGAGCACCATCCGCCGAGCTTCTCGCGCAAGCTTCCGTACATCTACGGCACGGTGAGAAACCCCGGCCTGGTCTTCCAGCGCCTTCCGACCGACGAGGAGCTCCGGCGCGTCGAGCCGGACTTCGTCGATCGCATGCCGCGCTGGCTCGAAGCCGGCGGCGAAATCGGCGCGAGCTACGCACAAGAGGTGTGGCTCGGAGGCTCGG
>DASWGX010000171.1:0-6813 GCA_036393455.1 Polyangiaceae bacterium | reverse complement strand
ACATGACGCCCGTGATCTTGCTCACCGACGGCTACATCGCGAACGGCGTGGAGCCGTGGCGCGTCCCGAACCTCGACCAGCTGCCGAAGATCGACGTCAAATTCCGTACGGAGGTGGAGGGCTTTCACCCCTTCTTGCGTGACCCGGACACGCTCGCCCGCGCGTGGGCGCGCCCCGGCACTCCCGGGCTGATTCACCGCGTCGGCGGGCTCGAGAAGGACTATCACTCGGGTCACATCTCCTACGACGCCGAGAACCACGACCTGATGTGCCGGACGCGCCAGTCGAAAATCGCCGGTATCGCGCGCGACGTCCCGGAACAGACCGTCGAGGTCGGAAGCGACTCGGGCAAGCTCTTGGTCCTCGGCTGGGGCTCGACTTACGGAGCCATCCGCGAGGCCGTGCAGCGCTGCCGCGGTCGCGGTCTCGACGTTTCTCACGCCCACGTCAACTACATCGACCCGTTCCCGCGAAACCTCGGAGAGCTGCTCGGCCGCTTCGACCGCGTGCTGATTCCCGAGCTCAACTTGGGGCAGCTGGCGCAGCTCGTGCGCGGGCAATTCCTCGTGCCCGTGGAGAGCTTCACCAAGATGAAGGGGCAGCCCTTCAAGATCGACGAAGTCGAAGAGCGCATTCGACAAATGATGGAGAGCTGAGCATGGCCGACGTCATCGACCCGCAAGCACTGACGCGCAAAGACTTCGCATCGGACCAGGACGTTCGTTGGTGCCCCGGCTGCGGCGATTATTCGATTCTCGCCAACGTGCAGCGCGTGATGCCCGAGCTCGGGATCCGCCCCGAGAACATCGTCTGGGTCAGCGGCATCGGCTGCAGCAGCCGGTTCCCGTACTACATGAACACTTACGGCTTTCACACCATCCACGGCCGCGCTCCGGCCTTCGCGATGGGCATCAAGGTCGCGAACCCGGAGCTCAGCGTTTGGCTGGCGACGGGCGACGGCGACGGCCTCAGCATCGGGGGCAACCACCTGATGCACGCGCTGCGCCGCAACATCGACGTCAAATTGCTGTTGTTCAACAATCGCATCTACGGCCTGACCAAGGGTCAGTACTCCCCGACGAGCGAGCTCGGCAAGATCACGAAGAGCACGCCGTTCGGTTCCGCCGATCGCCCGGTCGATCCCGCGGTGTTCGCGCTGGGTGCGAACGGGACGTTCGTGGCTCGGTCGGTGGACACCGAGGCCTCGCACCTGTGCGACGTCCTGCGGCGCGCGGGGCATCACCATGGCGCCGCCTTCGTCGAGATCTACCAGAACTGCAACGTCTTCAACGACGGCGCCTTCGACGCGTTCAAAGACAACGCGGTCAAGGACGATTGCCAGCTGCGCGTCGAGCACGGCAAGCCCTTGCTCTTCGGCAAGGACCGGGATCGCGGCTTGCGCCTCGACCCGCGAACCATGGCGCTCGAAGTGGTGAGGCTGGGCGAAGGCGGCGTGACGGAAAACGACGTCTTGATTCACGACGAAACCAACGCGACGCTCGCCTACTTGCTGGCGCGCTTGCCGTTCCCCAAGTTTCCCGTCGCGCTCGGCGTGCTCTACGCCGTGGACCGCCCGACCTACGGCGCAACGCTGGTCGACCAGCGCGCGCGCGCACGGGCAAAGCACGGGGTGGGCGACCTGGACGCCCTGCTCCATTCAGGACATACCTGGACCGTTTGACCCCGACCCGGGCGACGGCGCCAGGAAACGAGGAAACCGCCATGTCAACCCCTCAAGATTCACGCGCTCGGCGCCGCAAGCGAGCGCGCCGCTCCCGTAAAAACCAAACCTGGGAGCTCGCTCGTGCTCGCGAGAACGCAGAAGCCGCAAAGCCCAAGGCCCCGCCGAAGACCGCGACCTGAAACGACCCTTCGGGCGCGCTAACGCCCTGGCCGCGCCCGCGACCTGGTGCGACGCTCCGAGCCATGCCCGAGGCGGCGGCATATCCTTGCGCGGTCTGCGGCGCACCCACCGATCCCGAGCGAGCCAGCTCTGGCTACTGCCGGAGCCCCGTCGCGACGCTCCGATGCGCCCGTTGTTTCAAGCTCAACGTGCCCGAGGCGCTGCACTGCAGCGGGTGTGGAGTCGAGCTCGGTCTCGAGCCCGTCGAGACGCCGAGCAAGCTACGTTGCCCGGATTGCCGCGTGACCTTCAAGGCGTTCGGAGCCGGCGCCGAGCAGCTGCGCGAGTGTCCCGGGTGCCGCGGCCAGTTCGTCGACCACTCGATGCTGCAGGCGTTGCTCGAACGCCGGCGCGTTTATCAAGGCGTGCACCTGCCACTGCCGCCGCGACAAAATCCGCTCGCGAATCCAGTCAGGTATCTGCGCTGTCCCGCGTGTGACTCGGCCATGAACCGGAACAACTTCGGCGACACGAGCGGCATCATCGTCGACGTTTGCGCCCAGCACGGCGTGTGGTTCGGCCCCGGCGAGCTTCCGCGCGTGCTGGCGTTCGCGCGCGCAGGCGGTCTCGAGCGCGCACGCCGGAGACGCCGCGAAGCGGGGCGCGCCCGCGCCGCGGAGACGCCGCTCGTGCTCATTCCGGGGGAGTTCGTCGCGGGTTCCGGCTCGCTCGGGTGGCTCGATCCTCTGGCCGACGCCGGCCTCGCACTGCTCGACTCCGTGATCGAGGCGGCGGCGCGCCTGCGGGAGTGAAAGACGCGAAATGGGCCGCGGCGGGGCGCCACGACGGCTCCGTCCTCGGGGCTCGACAGCCGTGAATCTAGTGGCCAGTATTCGGTGACCCTCGCCATGGCGACAGGCAAACCCAAAGACAGCCCCGAACGGGACGAGGACTTGGCCGTCGTCGAGCGGCCGGCGACGCGAAAGCCTCGTCGCTATCAGGTCGTATTACACAACGACGACTACACGACCCAGGAATTCGTCGTCCACGTACTGATCAAGTTTTTCAACAAAGGCCTCACCGAAGCGACCCAGATCATGCTGCACGTTCATCACAAGGGCTACGGCGTCGTCGGCGTCTACACCCGTGACGTGGCCGAGACGAAGGCAGCCCAGGTGATGGACTACGCCAAACAGAACGGCCATCCGCTCCGTTGCACGGCGGAGCCCGAAGGCTACGGAGAATCCGAGTGAAAGTGAGCGCCGAGGTCGAGATCGCTTGCTCACTCGCGCAGCGAGAGGCGATGTACCGCCGTCACGATGTGATGACGGTCGAGCACCTGCTCTACGCGCTGCTCCACGACGAGGAGACAGCCAGCGTCTTGAACAAGGCCGGCGGCCGCGTCGCCGCCGTCAAACGCGAGCTCGAACGCGTTTTCGACGAGGAGATGGAGAAGGGGCCGGAGGATTCCGAGCAGCTCCCCGGTCCGTCGCGCGGTTTCCAGCGCGTCCTGCAGCGCGCGTGGCTCCACGCCCAATCGAGCGGCAAGGAGGAGCTCAAGGGCTCCAGCGTGCTGATCGCCATCTTTTCCGAGCTCGATTCGTTCGCGGTCCAAGCACTGAGCAAACACGGCGTGACCCGTTTCGACGTGGTGAGCTTCGTGTCGCACGGCGTCGCGAAAGACGGGGAAGACGACGTCGAACGCAGCGCCGAGGGCCAGGAGGAAGAAGACGGTGAAGCGGAGCCGAAAGACGCCCTCGGGCGCTTTGCCGTCAATTTGATCGAGCGGGCGCGCAACGGCGACGTCGAACCATTGGTGGGCCGCGAGCGCGAGCTCGAACGCGCGATCCAGGTGCTGTGCCGTCGTCGCAAGAACAACCCGCTGTTCGTGGGCGACGCGGGCGTCGGTAAGACTGCCATCGTCGAGGGGCTCGCCGCGCGCATCGCCGACGGCAAGGTGCCCGAGCCGCTCAAGACGGCTGAGATCTGGGCGCTCGACATGGGCGCCCTGCTCGCGGGAACGAAATTCCGCGGCGACTTCGAAAACCGTATCAAGGCCGTACTCAAGCAGCTCGATCGACAACCCGGCTCCATCTTGTTCGTGGACGAGATGCATACGGTCGTCGGCGCGGGCGCGGCCAGCGGCGGCACGCTCGACGCGGCAAACCTGTTGAAACCGGCGCTCGCCACGGGCAGGTTGCGCTGCATCGGAGCGACGACCTTCGAGGAGTACCGCAGCCACCTCGAGCGCGATCGAGCCCTGGCACGCCGTTTCCAGAAGGTAGAAGTGCTGGAGCCGAGCGTCGAGGAGACGGTCCTCATCCTGAAGGGCCTTCAATCGCGCTACGAGGAATTCCACGGCGTCACTTACACGCAGGACGCCATCGAGGCTTGCGTCAATCTGTCATTCCGCCACCTTCACGATCGCAAGCTTCCGGACAAGGCCATCGACCTCCTGGACGAGGCCGGCGCCGACACCAAGCTCGGAAGCGGGCCGAAAGAGGTCGGCGTGGACCGCATCGAGATCGTCGTGGCGCGCATGGCGCAGATTCCCCCTCGCCAGGTGAGCTCGGACGACAAGAGCGCGCTCAAGAGTCTGGAAAGCGACCTCAAAGAAGTCGTGTTCGGTCAGGACCGTGCGATTCGAGAGCTCGCGACGGCGATCAAGCTTTCGCGCGCGGGTCTCAGGCCGCCCGAAAAGCCGATCGGCTCCTACCTTTTTACCGGACCCACCGGCGTCGGCAAGACGGAGGTGGCACGCCAGCTGGCGAAGACGCTCGGTATCGAGCTCTTGCGCTTCGACATGAGCGAGTACATGGAGCGCCACACGGTGTCACGCTTGATCGGCGCGCCCCCGGGCTACGTCGGTTACGATCGCGGAGGGCTCCTGACGGAAGCCATCGCCAAGACGCCGCACTGCGTCCTCTTGCTGGATGAAATCGAAAAGGCACACCCCGACGTCTTCAACGTGCTCTTGCAGATCATGGACCACGGCACGCTGACCGACAACAACGGCAAGAAGGCGGACTTCCGGCACGTGGTCTTGATCATGACGAGCAACGTCGGCGCTGCGGATCTCGCGCGCGGCATGGTCGGCTTCGGCGCGCGCTCGTCGACGGGGCGCGACGACATCGCGTTCAGGAACATGTTCAGCCCGGAGTTCAGGAACCGTATGGACGCACGCATCGGCTTCGATGCCCTCTCGCCGGCGGTCATGGTGCGCGTCGTCGACAAGTTCGTCCACGAGCTCGCCGGCCAGCTTGCCGAACGCAATGTCGCGATCACGCTTTCGGAGAGCGCGCGGACGTACCTGGCGGAGAAGGGCTACGACAAGGACAACGGCGCGCGTCCGCTTTCGCGCCTGATTCAAGACGAAGTCAAGCAGCCGCTGGGAGACGAGCTACTCTTCGGGCGGCTCGAGCACGGCGGCAAGCTCCTGGTCGATCATCGTGACGGCAAGTTGGTGTTCGAAATCGAGCCGTTCGCGGCCGGTGAAGCGTGAACGAAGCGGGCGGCGCGGGCTCCGCGCCGCCCGCTGAGCAACGCCCGCAGTTCTGGATCGACCGCGGCGGAACCTTCACCGACTGTATCCTGTACGATCCGGAGCGCCAGCGGCTGAAATCACTCAAGTTGCTTTCGAGCGACCGCGCGCCGATCGAGGGGCTCCGGCGGTTGCTCGGCCTCGACGCGGGAACGCCGTTGCCGGCCGTGGACGTGCGCATGGGTACCACGGTAGGGACGAACGCCCTGCTCGAACGCAAGGGCCGAGAGTGTGCTCTGCTCATCACGCGCGGCTTCTCCGACTTGCTCGAAATCGGAACGCAGGCGCGTCCCAGACTGTTCGATCTCGATATCGAAAAACCTGGGGTTCTCTATTCCGCGGTGGTGGAGGTCGACGCGCGCTGCGACGCGGACGGCAACGTCCTTTGCCGTCCCGACCCCGATCGCGTCCGCGCCGATCTGCGCGCCGTCCTGGCCCGCGGCATCGACAGCCTCGCCGTCGTCGTCCTGCACGCGTACCGCGCCCCCGAGCTCGAGCGCGAGCTCGGAACGATCGCCGGCGAGCTCGGGTTCGGTCACCTCGCGCTATCGCACGAAATCGCCGCGGAGCTCGGCCTGCTATCGCGCGCCGACACGACCGTCCTCGACGCCTACCTGACGCCGCTCATCCAAAGCTATCTCTCGACGCTGTCGGAAGGCCTTTCGCCGAACACGTTCTACGTGATGCAGTCGAGCGGAGGCCTCGCGAACGCCGCCGCGGTTCGCGGCCCGCACACCGTGCTCTCGGGGCCGGCGGGTGGCGTCGTCGCTTGCGCGAGCGTCGCGAAGAGCGCGGGCTTCGAGCAGGCGATCGGTTTCGACATGGGCGGCACGTCGACGGACGTGACGCGCTTCTGCGGCGACGCCGAACGCGTCTACGAAAGCGAGATCGCGGGCGTTCGCCTGCGGGTGCCGATGCTGAGTCTTCACACGGTGGCGGCCGGCGGCGGCTCACTCTGCCGCTACGACGGGCACCGCTTTGCCGTCGGACCGGAAAGCGCCGGCGCCTCGCCGGGGCCGCTTTCTTACGGGAACCCGGCTGCCTCGGAGCTCACCCTGACGGACGTCAACTTGCTGCTCGGGCGCCTTCCGGTCGATCGCTTTCCGTTCCCCCTCGACGAAGAGCGCCCGCGGCACGCGCTCGAGAGCGTCGCCCGGCGCTTGCGACGTCGCGGCGACGCGCGCTCCGCCGAGCAGGTGGCAGCCGGCTTTCTGCGCATCGCCAATCACAACATGGCGCAGGCGATCCGCGCCGTGTCGACGGCGCGCGGCTACGACGTGCGCGAACACGCGCTCGTGGTTTTCGGTGGCGCGGGCGGGCAGCACGCGTGCGCGCTCGCCCGTCTGCTGGGCATTCGGAACGTAGTCCTGCATCCGCTCGCCGGTGTGCTTTCGGCTTATGGCATGGGGCTCGCCGACGTCGCTTGGCA
>DASWGX010000170.1:0-9648 GCA_036393455.1 Polyangiaceae bacterium | reverse complement strand
TGATCGCCCGGTACGATGACGTAGTCGGGGTTCAGCCCGTCCGCCCTCGCCCGCAAGAAGTTGCCGATGAAAAGGTTCGCGCCGAACGGCTCGAGCTCTTCCTCGGCGCTCGCGCCTCCTTTCGGGGCCTGCGGCCTTTCGGAAGCGGGCTCGGGCGCAACGACCGCGGCCGGCCCTTGTTGGTCGCCGATGCCCGGAAGCTTCGACACCGGCACGGGCGTCGTGCCCAGCACCTCGGCAGGCGGCTGCGACGGCTGTCCGGGCTGCCCTCCGGCGGGCCCGGCGAGCGCGAACAGCGCCAGCGCGAGCAACGTCAGATACGCCGCGCGCCGGAACTCGAACCTCACCCAACGATGAAAGCGCAGCATCGACCCTCCTTTTCAGACCTCGGCGTGCTCGCGCACCGCCGCCACCACGAGCGAACCGATGCCGAGCAGCAAGAGGCTGGCCACGAACGCCGTGAACACCGCCAGCACGCGCCGCGGGTACGTGGACTCGTCCGGCAACGACGGGCTCGCGATGGTGGCGAGGTACCGCTGCTGCCGAATCGCATCCGCGCGCGCGATCTCGAGCGAAGCCAGAGCGGACTCGAAAGCCTTTTCGGCGAACTCCTTTTCGACCATCGCGGCCTCGAAATCCGCCATCGAGGTGTTGAGCCCTTTCTCGTTCTTGGGGTCCACCAGGCGCCGGTTCTCCCCGGCGATCTGCGCCGCCAGCGACCTGACGCGCTGCTCGGACGTCAAGACGCGCGGCGAGTCCTCCCGCATGTACGCCTTGAGCTCCATCAACTGGGCGCGAGCCCGCGCGAGCTCCCCTTCGAGCTCCGTCCGCACGGTGAAGGCCGCCGAGGCGGACGCCTCGGGACTGAACTCCGAGTGGCTTTGCTGGAGCTCCAGCATCTTCTGCCGGGCCTTGCCGAGCCGCGCTTCGACTTTCTCGACCTCCATTTCGGCGTAGCGTGTGCGGTCCTTCCGCTCGCGCTCCGAAAGGCGGTTGACCATGTCCTCGCTGTACTCGAGCACGGCCTTGGTGACCTCTTGCGCGGTCTTCGCATCGAAAGCCCGCACGCGCAGCGTGATCGACCCGGACGTCGTGTCGTAGTCGGCGTAGAGCTTGTCCCGGTAGTATTCGTAGGCGTTCTCGAAGCTGCTATCCGGGGCGAGCCGCGACCAGAAGTCGACCCCGGCTTTTTGGTAGTGAGCGATGAAGTCGTGCTCTTCGTCGAGCTTCGACAGCATGTCCCGCGACAGTACGTAGTCGCGTACGGCGAGCGCGTCGCGGCCGGTGCCCGCGCTGGAAATGCCGCCCACCAGCGTCTCGAGCGAAACCGCCGGCCGCATCTCGACCGAGTGGACGGTGAACACCGCGTACGACTCGAACTGATCGGACGCCACGAAACCGTAGTAGGCAGCGGCGAGCAACGTCGGTGCCACGACGAACAGCGCAAAGCGAACTCCGAGCTTGCGCGCCCGGCGCTTGCGCAAGGCTTCGGCGGCCGAGCGGTTGGACGGCGCGCTCACCGCGATGGGACGCGGCGCCGCGGCTTCCTCGGCGCGCGCCTTTTCCTCGCCCTTGGCCGGCTCCGCCGGAACCGCGGCGGCTTTCGGCTTCTCGCGCGCGCTCGCGCCCCTCATGCGTCGTACTCCTCGGCGGCGCGCTCCACGGAATCGAAGTACAAAAGCCGGCCGTCCTTCAGGAGCGTGCAGTGGGTGCAATAGCTCCTGATGGTGGCAAGGCTGTGCGACACCAGAATCACCGACGACCGATCGCGTCGCGCCTCGAACTCCGCCCGACACTTCTGCTGAAACTTCGCGTCGCCCACGGAAGTGATTTCGTCGACCAGGTACACGTCGAAGTCGATCGCCATGCTGAGCGCGAAGGCGAGCCGCGCGCGCATGCCCGAAGAATACGTGCGGACCGGCATCTGGAAGTATTCGCCGATCTCGGCGAAGTCCATCGCGAAGCCCACGACCTCGTCCGCGTCCACGCCGTAGATGCGCGCCACGAAGCGGCTGTTCTCCTCCCCCGTGAGCGAACCGCTGAACCCGCCCGAAAAACCAATGGGCCACGACACGCGCCCCTGCCTGAGCACGCGGCCGGCGTCCGGTTGTTCCACGCCGCTGATCAGGCGCACCAGGGTCGACTTGCCGGCGCCGTTGCGGCCGAGCACGCCGACGTTGGTGCGCGGCGGAAACCAGGCGTCGACGGCGTCGAGCACGACGTTGAACCCGCTGCGCGTCGGGTAGGCCTTCGTGAGTTCGCGAAGCTCGATCACGTGAGCTGCAAGCGCCGGCGCGCGGCGCGCTCCATGGTAAGTCCCAGAAACGACAAGACCAGCACCCAGCCGAGGGGATACCACGCGTTCACGTGGCGCGCCTCGTAGCCCGGAAACACACCGCCCCTGATCAGGTCGATGACGTGCAGGACCGGGTTATACAACAAGACGTTGCGCGCCGCGCTCGGCAGCGCCTCCACCGAGTAGAAGATCCCCGACATCCAGAACAGCGGCCGCATCAGCACCGGGCCGAGCAGGCGTTCCGCCACGTTGCTGTAGACGCTCGCCGCGCAGAACGACAGGCCCAGGGACGCGCCGAGGCCGCCCGCCAGCGCGAGCCCCGCGAGCACCTCGAGCGGCTGATCCAGTGTCAGGCGCCCGTTGACCAGAGCCGTCCCACCCATCAAGAGCACGAACACGACCATATGCGTCGCAAACTCGAGCACGGCGCGCGCCGCCACGACGTCGAGCGGGCGCACGCGCGGATAGAACAGGAGCCCGCGATTGCTATCGACGGCGGCGGTCAGGCGCGTGGCCAAGCTTCTGAACAAGAGGAACGGAACGATCCCGGTGACGAGAAATTCCACGACCCCCATTCCGGGCGGCGCCAGCCGGCCGAGGAAGTAGTACATCGCGCCGAACGTCGCGATCCAGATGATGGGCTCGAGCAGCGCCCACACGTACCCGAGCCGGTGGGCGCCGAAACGCGTCTTGGTTTCGCGCAATACGAGCGCATGGATCACTTGAAGCTCTATGACGAGGCCGCGCATCCTGCTCCTACCTAGGCCCCGCTTGCGGCGCCGGCGCAAACACGTCCGGCACGAAGAACCACGAACCTGCTTCGGCGCAGGCCACGCGTTCCGCGACCTCGCCGGCTTGCGCCGCAAGCGTCACCTTGCGGCAAGGCCGCCCGCTCGCGGCATGGTAAGGAGCGCCGGCGCTGACGGCCACGCCTCCGAAGGAGCGCGGACGATCCGCCGGCATGCGCGGCAGCTCGGCCAGCACGCTTTGCTCCAGCGGAGTCTGCGCTTCGAGCCTGGTGCCGGTGTCGGCGGCGTCCTTGGCTTCCTGAGCCGTTGGAACGACCTTTGCCCCGCCGCAGGCGACGATGAGCACGCCCGCGAACCAGTACGGCAGGGTCCACACCTTGGGGACCGAACGACGCGAAAACCACATCTGGCGACGGCATGATGTCGGAAGCAATCCTTTGCAGCAAGGTCGCGACCGCTTCAATAACGACGGTCACGGCTCCCAGACCGCTCAAGCGCGCCGGGGCATATCCGTCCGCTCCCTGACGCCGCTCTGGCGCTCGCTTTCGAGCGTTTCGGCGGCATCTCGCTGCTGTCGCACGGACAAGGCCAGGGCGCTGCCGAGCGCGAGCATTGCCAGGCAAAAGAGCGTGGCTTCGAGCTCGCCGTCGTACACCGCGCTTTCGCGGCCGACCTCGAGCGCCACGTCCGCCGCGCTCGCGAGCTCCGAGCCGGCACGACCGACCAACGCGATCGTCGCTATCCCCTGCGCTTCGAAGAATGGCAGCAGGACCATCAGCTCCCGCTCTCGCTCGCGCACGGAGACCAGGAGCACGACATCGCCCGGCATCACCACGCCGAGGTCGCCGTGCGCCGCTTCCCCGGCGTTCAGGAACAGGCTCGGCGTGCCGGCGCTCGCGAAGGCCGACGCTATTTCGCGCGCCACCAGGCCCGATCTTCCGACGCCGGAAACGACGAGGCGCCCCTGACAACTCAATACCAGCTCGACAGCTTGGCGGAACGTCACATCGAGACGCCGGCCGAGCTCTTCCAACACCCTCGCGCCCTCGGCCAGCGTCGACCGCGCGGCCGCCACGGCGCCGTCCGGACGCGCGGCAACGCGAAAATCGTTCATGCGGGCCAGGTCTTCTGTCATCGGGCCTCCCAAACGGTCCCTCTCCGAGAAACTTTCCAGGCAAAACCGCCCCAGGGGTCGCAAGCCCCTAGCATGGTCGTCCCCAAACCACAAATGGGCGACCGGCCGGTCAGACGTCGCTGAACACTTCGACGACGCCCGACACGCGCTGCTCGGCGTCCACGACCACCAGAGCCTTGAGCCGCAAGCGATGCATCCGCTCGCGGGCATGACTGAGTTCGGCATCTTCCCGAACCGTAACCGGATCGCGGGTCATCACGTCGGAAACCGAAAGCGAGCCCAGGTCCCGCTGGCGCATCAATGCGCGGCGCAAGTCACCGTCGGTCACGATGCCGAGCGGACGGCCCTCCGAGTCGACCGCTATGACCAGGCCGCATTGACCGGTCGTCATCGTCGGAAGCACGTCGGACAGCGCCTGATCGGGCGGAACCAGCGGCAGCGGATGCGTCAGCATGACGTCGGCAACCGCGCGCCGCCCGCGCTTGCCCAGGTTCCCGCCCGGGTGGAACCGTACCAGATCCCCCGCGCTCACGTTGCGCCGCCGCATCGCGGCTACCGCCAGCGCGTCACCGAGCGCGAGGGTGACGAGACTGGACGTCGTCGGCACGAAATTATGCGGACAGGTTTCGCGCTCCACGCGCGTCTCGAGCGCCACCGTCGCCGCGCGGCCGAGCACCGAATCCCGCTGGCCGACGAGCGCCACGATCGGCATGCCGAACTCCAGAAAATCCGGCAATAGACGCACGATCTCCTCGGTGCCTCCGCTGTTCGAAATCAGCACCAGAACGTCCTCGCCCGTCAACATGCCGAGATCGCCGTGCGCGGCGTCAGCCGGATGCAGGAAAAAACTCGGCGTTCCCGAGCAGGTGAAGGTCGCCGCGAGCTTTCTTCCGATGAGCCCCGACTTTCCGACGCCGCACACCGCCACGCGTCCGCGGCACCCGCTGATGAGGTCGAGCGCACGACAGAACTCGGCGTCGAGCCGCGTAGCGAACTCGCTCAGTGCTTCCGCCTGGCTCGAAAGCTCCGCGCGCGCCGCCGTGAGCACCGGCTCCACTTCCGACGGCCTCGGTTCTCTCAGTGAAAGCACCCGCAAAGTCATGGTCACCTCCCGACAAGCAACGACCGGGCTCCCCGATCAAAGAAGCCCGAAGGTACCCGACCGAGCCGGAACAGCCAAGCGTCTTTCGTCGATTCCTCCGTTTCCTTTTTCCTCCTTTTCCTGCCGAGGAGCTGGAGCCTCGGGCTTCGCCGCTATCAAAGGACTCTGTCAAGAGCCGCTGTCAAAAGCCGTGATCGAGGCCGTGATCGAATGATCACACCCCACGGGTGCTGTCCGAGTCAGCGGGGACCCTACACCGAAATCGTGATGAAAAGCTCAGCAGGGCGCGCGATTCGCGACAGCGACACTTTCCCACCCGAGGCCGGCGCCTCGATCGGCCTCGTCGGCATCGTTTCGGCTTCCGCCGGCCGCGTCTGCATGGCGGTCGCTCGCGGGGTATAGTCGTTCCCATGGCCGCCGCCGCGCCGAGTCCGCTCGCGGAGTCTCCGAAACCACTGCCCGAGCAGCGCATGCTCATTTCCGGGGTGAGCTGGAAGCAATACGTCATCCTACGTGAGGCGCTCGATACGCCGGGTCTCAGGATGACCTATTGCGAAGGCGACCTCGAGCTGATGAGCCCCTCCCGCCGTCACGAGCTTTGGAAGAAGACGATCGCTCGCCTCGTCGAGCACTACGCCGTGCTCCGCGATCTGCCGCTCGTGGGTTACGGGTCGACGACCTTCCGCACCGAGGCGCGGGAACGCGGCGCGGAGCCGGACGAGTGCTACCGCGTCGGCACGCTGATGAAGGACGGCGAGTTTCCGGACATCGTGCTCGAAGTGATTCAGACCAGTCCCCTCTTGGACAAGCTTCGCGTGTACCGAGGCTTCGACGTTCCCGAAGTATGGCTGTTCCGGGACGAGCGCTTCGAGCTCTACCGGCTCACGGAAACCGGCTATGAGCGCGTCGAGCGAAGCGGCTTCTTGCCCGAGCTCGACTTCGCGCTGATCGAGCGGCTCGCGGTGTGGGAAGACCAGCCAGCAGCTTTGCGCACCCTCGTCGACGAGCTTTCGAAGGGATAGGCGGCGCGTTCGAGATGGGCGTGAGCGTCGGATGGCAAGTGACCGAGGTCGCGAGCGAGAAGGGAGCTGATAGTCGAGCTCGCTCGTGAGCACGTCATTACCGGCTTCCGTCACGCCGAGGAAGTCAGCGAAGTCAGGCGCATGCTCTACCGTTTCATTCAGTCGCTGAACGCGAGTCCGGCCGACGCCTGATACCTGATACCCGACAGCCCAGTGCCGAAACTTCCTTTTTTGGTTCCGGCTACGCCGGCTTAGGGAAGAACCGCCGGCGAGGGATCGCCCGTGTTGATCTGGTCGCAGCGCGGCTTCGTCTCGTCGGGCGGGCAAGTGAGCGCTTCGTAAAAGCTGAGCGAGTTATTGGGCGCGGCGTAGCCGGCGGGGATATCGAGATTGGCGAACTGCCGGAAATACTGCAAACAGGCGTCCCGCCACCAGCGGGCTTCCCAGTGCTGGATCTGTAGGTAACCGCCAATCTCGCCGAAGCGCTGTGCGTCGATCCGATTTTCCACCGTGGCCCAGGAGTTGCGCAGCACTCCCACCTGATCGACGCCATGACTGTAGCGGTGCACGAGCTCCTCCCACAGACTTCGGCCCGAGCTCATGGTCTCTTGCCAGCCCACGCGGTGGAAGAAGAGCAGAAAGGCGTCGGGCACGCTGTCCCGGCTGGCGAACTCGTCCCGCACCGGGGCGAAGTACTGCTCCACGGCGTTGCTGCCGCTCGCGGTGCGATCGAAGCCGATGCCCTGGGCGTCCGCACGGTGATAGTAAGTGGGGTTCCACTCGGGGCGGCTCTGGTCGTCGACCCACGGCGCCGGGCCGTAGTGATGGTCCGTGGCCATGATGTGCACCAGCCCGAGCGGCGTCATGTAGTCGACCACGGCCTGATGCGAGGCCATCATCATCTGTGTCACCGGGGCAACGACCAGCGGGTCGTTGGAGAGCGTCTGACGGACCCACTCTTCGGCAACTGCCTGCGCGGAGCTGTCCGGGTCCCACGCCATGCGACCGAATACGTACCAGTTTGCCTGGTTGAAGTGAGAGCCGCACCAATTCGCGTCGCTGCCTACGTTGGCCACACCGGCGATAGCCGTGGTGGTATGGCCGTGCAAGGTTCCGTCGATGACTCGCGCAACGGTCGAGCCCGCGCCGCCGGCGAAGGTGTCCGCCTGCAGAGCCTCCTCGTACATGGGCCCCAGGTACACGAGGTGCGTGTCCTGGCCGAGGTACTCCTTGGTGACCTGGAGCTCCAAGACGAGGGGCGTTTGCGGCATGCCTCCGAACAGGGGGTGAAACGGCTCTCTTGGCTGGAAGTCGAGGGGTCCGTTCTTGGCTTGAATCAGGACGTTGGCTCGGAACTGCCCGTCCAGGGGCTCGAATTCTTCGTACGCTTGACGGATCCGATCAACGGGGCTTTCTTCCGAGTAGACGAAAGCGCGCCACACGACGATACCCCCGTAGGGCCCCACCGCATCCGCCAGCACGTTGGCGCCGTCGGCGTGGCTGCGGCCGTAGTCCCCGGGTCCCGGTTGCCCCTCGGAGTTGGCTTTCACCAAGAAGCCGCCAAAGTCGGGGATGCGCTGGTAGATCTCCGCCGCCTTGTCGTTCCACCACTGTTGAACGCCGGCATTCAGTGGATCCGCCGTGCTCAGCCCGCCAATCTCGATCGGCGCGCTGAAACGAGCGGTGAGGTAGACGGTGAGCCCGTAGGGGCGGAAGACGTCCGCCAGGGCCTCCACCTTGTCGAGGTATTCAGCGGTCAGGACCTGAGCGTCGGCGTTCACGTTGGTGAGCACGGTCCCGTTGATGCCGATAGAGGCATTCGCGCGCGCGTAGACTTCATAGCGCGGAGAGAGGGACCCCGGCAGCGCGTTCCAGTCCCACAGCGAGGACCCCGCGTAGCCACGCTCGACCGTGCGATCGAGATTGTCCCAGTGGTTCAGAATGCGGCGCCCGATCTTGGGGGAGCCGCTGAGCGACAAGCTCGCGAGGGACCGGTGGCTCTGCAAGTGGCGCAGCAAGGCAAAGCTGCCGTAGAGCACTCCCACGTCGGTGTTGCCCGCGACGACGATGGCGCCCTGCCCGTCGACGTTCGTCGCTTCCACCAGGTAACCCTCGGGCCCCAGAGCGGTCAGACGGTCGCTGAACGACGCCACGATGGTCGAGGATTCCGGCGTTCCGATCACGACGGCTCCGGCGCCCGCCGGCTCTTCGCCGACGCTGAGCTCCACACCCGTCAGCCCGCTGAGCCCTTGCACCAGCTCGGCCTCGGCAGCTTGCAGTGTGGGCGACGCCCCCGCCGCCACGACGTGAGTCAGGGCGGCCTGGTATTCGGCGAGCCGCCCGGGAATGGGGACGTGCGGGTATCTCAGCCAGAGGTTCGCTCCGTTCTCGTCGGGGGCGCTGGCAGGGAACGGATACTCCTCGTCCGTGACGCCCCCCGTGCCCCCTGAACCCGAAGCGGCTCCGCCCGCGGCCGACGCTCCGCCCGCGCCCGTAAAACCGCCCATTCCGTTGGTGATGCCGCCCGATCCCTGGGCGCCTCCACCAACCCCTGTGGCGCCATCGACGGAGTTGCCTCCGGCGCCGGAGCTCGACGACGGACCGCTTCCGCTCGTATCCGAGCCGCTCGAGGACGAGCATGCGCTCGCTACGAGCGCCGCGACTGATGCCGCTGCCCACAACTGCCAGCGAAGGAAGGCAGGACGCGGGCGGGAGCCGGTGCCTACCTCGGCCCTAACCGTTCCATGGCGCGTTCGAAGGCTCGACGTCATCTCGAACGACTACCCCTGCCAGTTGACCGTCGCCCAGCCACGGGCGGGAATCGTGAATTGTACCGTCGTGCCACCGACGGCAAGGGTGGTATCGCTCGGTTGGCCGCCGGAGTTGTACAGAACCGCAACGATGCTGGCGTCCGGGTTGCGGAACGCCAGCGCATCGCCGCCGGTCGTCCCGAGCCGGACCGCACCCGCGTCGACGAACTGGGAGAGATGCCGGAAGACGTAGTAGGCGGGTGTCACGCTCAGCGTGCTCGCCGAACGATCCACGACGAGCAGGGCGTTCTGCGGCCAGGGTCGCCGGGCGTCCAGGTTCTGACCCTGCGTGTCCAGCACCATGTTCCAGGCACTGTACGTGTGAACGCCGGCTTCGAGCCACTGCTTGATGAGTCCCCAGCTTTCCTCGCCGTAGGCGTGATCGTTGGGGGGCTGGTTCGGGTCGAACGTCGACGTTTCCCAGGGGTAGTTGCCGCACTTGTGTTCCGTCTGCATCACGAGGTAGCCCTGATTGGCAAGCTCCCCGACATGGGAGATGGTGTTCCACTGCAGCCCAACGCCTAGGACGTACTG
>DASWGX010000169.1:0-10525 GCA_036393455.1 Polyangiaceae bacterium | reverse complement strand
CAGGCCGGCTGACCGGCTACGAATGAAGCGTCGGCCCGCGAAATGCGAATCGTGCCCGCAGTCCCCCGCGTCAGTCACCTCGCCCGGACGGCGAAGAGCTCCGTCAGAAGTCGCGCATTTGCTTGCGGATCTTGCCGATCGCCTGCTCTTGCAGCTGGCGGATCCGCTCGCGGGACAGGTTGTACTTGTCGCCGATTTCTTTGAGCGTGAGCTCGTCCTCGTTGTCGAGGCCGAAGCGCCACCGAATGATGCGCGATTCGATTTCCGTCAGCGTACCGAGCAGACGGCGCACTTCTTCCGCCCACTTCTGGCTTGCCAGGTTGTCGAAGGGCGACAGGGAGTTTTCTTCGATCAGAAAGTCGATGAAGCGACGCCCGTCTTCGTCGCCGACGGGACGGTCGAGCGAAAACGGAGTGTCCGCGTAAAGGTCGCGCACCTTGTCGAGTTTTTCGCGCGGAACGCCCGTCTCTTTCTCCAACTCGTCCAGCGTGGGCTCTCGGCCGGTGCGTGCGATGATCGTCTGCGTGGCCCGCGAAACGCGGTTGTACGTGTCGAGCATGTGGACGGGGATGCGCACCGCCCGGCCCTTGTCGGCCAGAGCGCGGCTGATCGCGTGACGAATCCACCACGAAGCGTAGGTGGAGAAGCGGTAGCCACGAGCGTGATCGAAGCGCTCGACGGCCTTCATCAGGCCGATGTTGCCTTCCTGAATCAGATCGATCAGCGGCAGACGTCCACGGTTGTAGCGCCTGGCGATGCTCACCACGAGGCGCAAGTTCGCCTTGACGAAGCGGTTTTTCGCCCTGCGCTGGCGGCGATCGGTCTCCCGAACGCGCTGGAGCAGCCGGCGATAGGCCGCCGAATCCGGCAGTATCGCGCGCCGCGGCTCGTCCACGCCGGGCGGCTTGCCTAGCTCGTGCAGTGTACGCCAGGCGTTCGCCATCCAGATCCGATCGGAGTCAGGGAGGCGAACCGAGCGCGCGAGATCCTGGCAGAACTCGGTCCACTGGCGTACCTGTTCGGCGTGCAGCTTCGAGCGCTGCTTGCGGTACACCTTGAGCAGCTTGCGAAGCTCCGGGAGCTGCGACAGCAAGGGCCGGTCTTCCTCGTTGAGCGTCGCCACGTCGCGCTCGAGCCCTTCGAGAAGCGGCTCGACGGCGGGTGGATAGGACAGCATTGCCGACCAGTGGTCGACCTCCGCCTGCTCGACTTCTTGAGCGACCTTCAACTCTTCGTCCGGGCCCATCACTTGATGGGTTGCCATGTCCCGGAAATAACGAGACAGCATCGAATCGGTCGTGGCGTCCTCCGCCGGCGGTTCGCTCGACGAGGCTGGCGGGTCGCTGCGCGAAGCGGACGGAGGCGTCGAGTCCAAGCTACGCAAGCCGCTTGGCGGCACATCGCTCCTCAATGCTGCGGCTCGCTGAAAGCGCACGCTCGTCTGCTCTGACGACTCTTCGGGGAGGTCGGAGAAGGGGACTGCGGCTTGGTGCTTAGGGCTCATGGTGGGATCTACGGGCGGGCTGGCGATTCGCGTCCCCTTTTAACTCCCTGGTACGGTCGAACATTCCGGACCTTGGGCCTGGATGACCAGGGAGGGGATCTTTTTTCACGAGCACGAAAAGAAGATGCAACATTTGTTCCGACGTAAAACTGCGGGGTGGCAACGAACATAAGACCGGCAGCATAGCGACACCAGGATCCCGCTCGCGCCAGGCTGTGCCGACCCATAGCCACTTGGGCGTACGGGCCCACCCAACCTTTGCGCGTTCGAGCCGTGGAAAGAAGCTGCAAGGGCTAGGTGGGGCTGGAGTCGAAAATCGGACCAGGTCACGGCAGTGTTCCGGCTGCGGCGGTGTTCTGCTTTGGTACTCGCGCTGTCCAATTGTTTCAAAACGGGTTGTCTCGGGGCGGTCGGGCCTGCCCGATCGGTACGGCCTCTCCCAGCGTCTAGTTGCGTAGTGCGGCCCCGAAAATCATCGTAACCGGGCCGTCGATGGATACGGCAATTTCTGGGGCGCGGGACTGCATTCGACAAGATTTTCTTCTAGACTGTGTCTATTTTGCCCCATCCCATGAATCTCCGACAGGTCACGCCTATTCCAGCAAAAACGAAATTTCTTGACTATTCTGGAAATAATGTGGAGGGCTACGCAAGGTTTGCATACTGGCCATCCCTGATCTTCTTGTCGTGACGAGCACGACTCTGTGCAAAACGGGTGCGACCCACGGTCCGCCCGACGCGGAGCACCGAGTAGAACCCTCGCTTCGCCAAGGAGGGAAAGACTCCGGTGTCAACCTCGGTGGCGCTTAGGCCCCCGGATCCCTGTTCACGCGCCGGGCAAGACCGGCATCAGCCGCGGGCGGCGATCTCGACCAGTCGCTTGAAGCCCTCAACGTCCGAAACGGCGAGGTCGGCGAGCACCTTGCGGTCGAGTATGATGCCAGCCTTGGCGAGCGCGCCGATGAGCCTCGAGTAGGTGGTGCCGTTGGCGCGGCAGGCAGCGTTGATGCGCTGAATCCAGAGCGCGCGAAAGTCGCGCTTTCTGAGCTTGCGCCCGACGTAGGCGTACTCCCAGCTCTTGCGTAGGCTGCGGACCGCCTGTCGGTAGCGGTTCTTTCGGCCGCCCCAAAAGCCTTCCGTCTGGTCGAACACACGCTTTTGGCGGCGTCGGGGGATGGGGCCTCGTTTGACGCGTGACATGGACGAATCCTCCCTGGAGAGCTCAGACGTCAGCCGTAGGGCAAAAGCAGCTTGACGCGCTTTTCCATTGCCGGTGCGACCAGGTCGTTGTCGCGAAGTCTGCGGCGCCTCTTGCGAGACTTGCCGATGAAGTAGTGCTGCCCGCCTACCTTGGGCCGGCGCACGCGCCCAGACCCCGTGAGCTTGAAGCGTTTGGACGCCGCGCGATTCGTCTTCATCTTCGGCATGTCTCGAGGCGGGCCTATAGACCCAGGGGGCCACTCCGTCAAGCAACCCGTCCTTCGCTCGTTCTTCGCTCGTTTTTCGTTCGGGGCGGGCGACTCCGGCCACGGCCCAGGGCGCGACCGCCCGCCTGACGGATGGCAGCCTCGTCAGCAAGCCTCGTCGGCAGCCTCGTGGCCCGATGAATGCCGATCCTCCGGGCTACCGAGCGTGCGGGGTTTTCCGGCGAGGCGCCGCCATCGCTGTGGTAAAGGCGCGAGCGTGCCGAGGCGCGCCGACATCCAGAAAATCCTGCTCGTAGGATCGGGACCCATCGTCATCGGTCAGGCTTGTGAGTTCGACTACTCGGGAACGCAGGGGGCCAAGGCCCTGGTCGAGCTCGGCTACGACGTCGTCCTCGTCAACTCGAACCCCGCGACCATCATGACGGACCCGGAGCTGGTCCGCCGAACGTACATCGAGCCCCTGGACGCGGCGACGCTGACCGCCATCGTCGAACGCGAGCGCCCCGACGCTATCCTGCCGACACTCGGCGGGCAGACGGCGCTCAACCTCGCCCTCGAGCTTCACGAACGCGGCGTCCTGTCGAAGTACGGCGTCAAGCTGATCGGCGCTCAGGTGGACGCGATCCGCAAGGCCGAGGACCGGCAGTTGTTCAAGCAGGCGATGGCGAAGGCGGGGCTCGAGTGTCCGCGCTCCGGCTACGCCAAAAATCTGGAGCAGGGGCTCGAAATCGTCCAGACCACCGGTTACCCCGTGATCCTACGGCCGAGCTTCACGCTCGGCGGCAGCGGCGGTGCCGTCGTCGAGCGCCCGGAGGAATTCGAGGAAAAGCTGAAGTGGGCGCTGGCTCAGTCCCCGACCCATGACGTGCTGGTCGAGGAGAGCGTGATCGGGTGGAAGGAGTTCGAGCTCGAGGTGATCCGCGACACGGCGGACAACTTCATCGTCGTTTGCTCGATCGAGAACATCGACCCGATGGGGGTTCACACGGGCGATTCCATCACGGTCGCGCCGGCGATGACTCTAACGGATCGTGAATACCAGCGGCTACGCGACGCGGCCCGCGCGGTAATGCACGAAATCGGCGTCGAAACCGGCGGATCCAACGTGCAGTTTGCCGTCGATCCGAAAACGGGGCGCGTGCTCGTGATCGAGATGAACCCGCGCGTATCGCGTTCGAGCGCGCTCGCGTCCAAGGCGACCGGGTACCCCATCGCCAAGGTGGCCGCCAAGCTCGCCGTCGGTTTCCGGCTCGATGAGCTCGTGAACGACATCACCGGGACGAGCGCCGCCTTCGAGCCGACCATCGACTACGTGGTGGTCAAGTGGCCTCGCTTCGCGTTCGAGAAGTTTCCGGGCGCAGAAGATCGATTGGGCACGCAGATGAAGAGCGTGGGGGAAGCGATGAGCATCGGCCGCACGTTCGTCGAGGCCGTGCAAAAGGCGGCGCGCTCCCTGGAGACGGGCAAACGCGGTCTCCACAGCCTGCTCGACCGCATCGACTATCGCGTGCTCGCCGACCCACAACGCTTGCGCCGCGACCTGTCCTACGATGCTCCACCTTCCGCGCGCCCGCGCCCGACGCTGCCGCCCGCCAAGCTCGACGAGCAGCGGCGAGCGCTCGAGCGGCTGATCGGGACGCCGACGTCCGATCGCCTGTTTTACCTCGTGGACGCGCTCAGGCTCGGCGTCCCGCCGGAACGCGTGAACGAGCTCACCGGCATCGACCCGTGGTTCATCGCCCAGTTCCAGCGCATCGTGGAGCAGGAACGCCTCCTGTCCGAGGCACCCGAGCTCGACCGAGAGTTGCTCCACGAGAGCAAGCGGATGGGCTTTGGAGACGCTCAGATCGCCATGCTGCGTCGCACCGACGAAGAAGCCGTTCGCACGCTGCGCCAGAACCTGGGAATTCGGGCCGTGTACGGGCGCGTCGACACGTGCGCCGCCGAGTTTCCCGCGAAGACGCCTTACCTCTACTCGACCTACGAGAGCCAGAGCGAAAGCGACGTTTCCGAGCGCAAGAAGGTCGTCATCCTCGGCGGCGGTCCGAACCGCATCGGGCAGGGGATCGAGTTCGACTATTGCTGCTGTCACGCCGTTTTCGCGCTGAGGGAGCTCGGCATCGAGACGGTGATGGTCAACTGTAACCCCGAGACCGTCTCCACCGACTACGACACCTCCGATCGGCTTTACTTCGAGCCGCTCACGCTCGAAGACGTGCTCGGCATTTGCCGGGAGGAAGCAGAGAAGGGTGAGCTTCTGGGCGTGATAGTCCAGTTCGGCGGGCAGACGCCGCTCCGTCTTTCGGTGCCGCTCGAGCGCGCCGGCGTGCGCCTCCTCGGGACGCCGGCCGACGCCATCGACCGCGCCGAGGACCGCGAGCGTTTCGACGCTCTCTTGAACAAGCTCGGGCTGATCCGGCCGCGCGCCGCGATCGCCAGGAGCCTCGAGGAGGCGCAGCGGGTGGTGAGCGACATCGGCTACCCGGTACTGGTACGTCCGAGCTACGTGCTCGGGGGCCGCGCCATGATGACCTGCTGGAGCGACCACGAGCTCGAAGCGTACGTCGGGCTGGCGATCGAGGCGGCGCGGGAAGAGGGTGGATCGCAGACGCTGCTCATCGATCAGTTCTTGCAGCACGCCATCGAAGTGGATGTCGACTGTGTTTCCGACGGTCAGCGGGTAGTCATCGGCGGCGTGATGCAGCATGTCGAGGAAGCCGGTGTGCACTCGGGCGACTCCACCAGCGTGCTTCCGCCCTACTCGCTGGCGCCGACGGAGATCGCGGCGATCGAAGCGCAAGCCCGCGCCCTGGCGCTCGAGCTCGGCGTGATCGGCCTGATGAACGTGCAGTTCGCGGTTCGCGAAGGCCAGGTCTACGTACTCGAAGTGAATCCCAGGGCCTCGCGCACGGTGCCGTTCGTCTCCAAGGCGATCGGCAGACCGCTCGCGAAGATCGCCGCCAAGGTCATGGTGGGAAAGACGCTGGACGAGCTCGGCGTCGGAGACGAGCCGCTCCCCACCCACGTCGCGGTCAAGGAGTCGGTGTTTCCGTTCGCCAAGTTCCCGGGCGTCGACACCATCCTCGGTCCCGAGATGCGCTCCACCGGCGAGGTGATGGGCATCGGCGTCAGCGTGGCGCTCGCCTTCGGAAAGAGCTTGGCCGCCAGCGGCTTCGCACTGCCCGAGCGCGGGCGTGTCTTCATCAGCGTCAAGGACGAAGACAAGGCCACGGCGTGTCACGTTGCGCGACGGCTCAGGAACCTCGGCTTCGGCATCGTGGGGACGCGCGGCACGGTGGACGCGCTGGCGAGCTCGCGGATCCCCGCGCAGAGCATCAACAAGGTGCTGCAGGGTTCGCCGCACGTCGTCGACGCCGTGCGCGAGGGCTCGGTACAGATGGTCGTGAATACGACCGAGAGCGGCAAGGCCATCCGGGACAGCTACGCGATTCGCCGAAACGCGCTGCTCCACAATATTCCGTACTTCACGACGATGGCCGCAGCGGTGGCGGCGGTCGACGCGCTCGAAGCCGCTGCTGTGACGGCGGGCTCGCACCCGTTGGTGCGCAGCGTGCAAGAATGGTACGCGCGCGCCGCCGAGGCGCGCTGAGCTCGGAGCGCACGTCAGCGCGTGACGCGGCCGAGCACGAGCTCGGTCTTGCCGAGGGCGCGCCCACCGACTCGGAACGCGTCCCGGACGCGCTCGAGTAGCGGCTCGAGCCCGGGACGTTTCGCCGCGTGCAAGAACGCGAGCGGCTCGCCGCGCTCGACGCGGTCGCCGGGCTTCTTGCACAGCTCGATACCCACTCGCGGATCGACGCGATCGTCGGCGCGCGAACGGCCCGCGCCGAGCGCGACGGCGGCGAGACCGAGCTCGAAGGCGTCGCACGCCGACACGTATCCGCCGCGCGCGGACGGCACCACGACACGCACGGGCGCGCGCGGCAGGCGTTCGGGGGCTTCCACCACGCGAACGTCGCCGCCCTGCGCGCGCACCATGCGGCAGAAGCACTCGAAGGCGTCGCCCCGCTCGAGCGCGCGCTCGAGCTTCGCCGCGGCTTCGCGCCGGTCCCCTGCGACCTTCGCGGCGAGCAGCATCTCCGCACCGAGCCGCAGTGTCAGCGCTTTCGTATCAGCGGGGCCGCCGCCGCGCAGCACCTCCACTGCTTCGCGTATCTCGAGGGCGTTGCCCACCGCGCGACCGAGCGGAGCGTGCATGGCACTCAATAGCGCGACGACCCGCTTGCCGGCGCGCGAGCCGACGCGCACTAGGGCTTTCGCGAGGGCGTTCGCTTCGGTTCGTGTTTTCATGAACGCTCCGCAGCCGACTTTCACGTCGAAGACCAGCGCGTCGATGCCCTCCGCGAGCTTCTTCGAAAGAATGCTGGCGACGATCAGGGGAACGCTCTCGACGGTGCCGGTCACGTCGCGAAGCGCGTAGAGCTTGCGATCGGCGGGCGCGAGGTCGTCGCTCTGCCCGACGATGGCGACGCCCACGTCGCGGACGATGCGCTCGAAGCGCCGTGTGGAGAGCTCGGTGCGAAACCCCGGAATGGCTTCGAGCTTGTCCAGCGTTCCGCCGGTGTGCCCGAGCCCGCGGCCGCAGATCATGGGGACCGCGACGCCGCACGCGGCGACGAGCGGGGCCAGGCAAATACTGACCTTGTCCCCGACTCCGCCGGTCGAATGCTTGTCGACCTTGGGGCGCGTCACGCCTCGATGCGTGAGCACTTTCCCCGAGTGGAGCATCGCGTCCGTCAGGGCCCACGTTTCTCGTTCGGACAGACCCCGCAGGAACGCCGCCATCAACCACGCGGCGAGCTGGTAGTCGCTGATCGTTCCTGCGGCGGCTCCGGCGACGAGGCGCTGGATTTCGGCGGGAACGAGCTCGCGACCGTCTCTCTTCTTGACGATGAGCTCGACGGGACTGTCGGATCGCACCGCGCCGCAGCGTCCGGCACCGCGAGTGCGGCGTCAAGCGCGTCGATCTGATAAAAGGCGAGCCGACCCAGCGATGCCTCGCACGAACCGCGGCCGCCCGACGGGCAGATTCACGCAGCACCGGCGTCTCGATCGCCTGCGCGAAATCCTCACGCGGCATCCCAAGGGCATGTCGCTCTACGACCTGGCCGACGCGCTCGGCGTCACGACCCGCACACTGCGCCGCTACCTGAAAGAGGTCGAGCGCGAGTTCGATCTCGAGCCGTTGCCGACGCGCGGGGGCGGCATGCTGCTCTGGCGCATTCGGCCCGGGGAAATCGCCCGAAAAGTCGAGCTGCGGCGCACTCAAGCGTACGCGCTCTTGGCGGCGCGGCGCCTGTTCGAGCCGATGAAGGGCTCGACGCTGTACGACGAGATCGACATGGCCATCAAACGCCTGCTGACGTTTGCGCAACGACCGGGACGCGGCCCGAACGCAGGCCTTGCCGACGCGCGCCTCGAGGAGCGCTTCCTCTACTTGCCTTACGCGCCGAAGAATTACGAAGAAAAGACGGACGCGCTCGACGACTTGTTTCAGGCCGTGAACGACCTCCGGCCGCTCTCCATGCTCTACCGAAGTGCTCGGAAGGCGTCGGAGGAGCGCATCACGGTGCACCCCTACGCGCTCGTGCTGCACCGGGATTCGATTTACTGCGTCGGCTATCACGTGGGGCGCAAGGAAGTGCGGACCTTCGTGCTCGATCGCATGCGCGACACGCAGTGCGCCTACACCGAGCGCTTCGATCTTCCCGCGGATTTCAACATCGATGACTATTTCCAGGGCGAGTTCGGGATCTGGAAGAGCGACCAGCGCCACCGCGTCGTGATCGACTTCGACGCTCACGCCGCCGAGTACGTGCGCACGCGGCGCGTCCACGCGACACAGAAACTGTCAGCCACGGCCGGCGGAGGCTTGAGGCTCACCATGACGGTCGGCAATCTGAACCCGGTCACGAGCTGGGTGCTCGAATGGGGACAGCGCGCCCGGGTGGTGAGCCCGCCGGAGCTCGTCGAGCGCGTCAAGGAAGAGCTCAAGAACGCGCTCCGCGGCTACGAGAAGTCGCGCAAGTAGCGGCCATCGCGCACTCTGCCGTGCATGCCCGTCGAACGGGCATCGATCACGCCAAGCGTTGGCACGCGCGCGAGCGATTTGCGGCGAAGCGCGGCACGGGATTGTCGGGAAGCTAGGCTGGCGGCGGCCGGCGGTGGCCGAGGGCCGCTCGCGGCGGCCTGTGTTAGGCTGCCGTTCTCGCATGACTTCCGCTTCAACGTCGCGAGCGGCATGGGTCGCTCTGGCCGGCTTGGCGACGTTCGCCGCGAGCTGCGGCAGCAGCGGCAGCGATAGCGCTGATGCAGAGGCGACGGCCGGATCGACCGGCACGGGCGGCGCGAGCAGTGGCGCGGGCAGCGGCGGCTCGACGGCGACCGGCAGCGGCGGAACGGGCGCGACGAGCGGTGCTGGGGGCGAGGCGGCCACGAGTGGCAGCGGCGGCGAGCCCGCAGCGGGGGCGAGTGGCGGCGCCGGTGCTCAGGGCGGAAGCGGCGCGATGGGCGGAAGCGGTGGCGGCTCGGTCGTCGCGGGCTGTTCCGAAACGGACCTTCGAACCGCGCCGCCGGCCGGCAAGGAAATGTTCCAGGCGAACCCCGCCGACCCGACGTTCCCCTTCAGCGTTCACTGGATCGGAACGCTCGAGGACCCACGCTACATCTCGATGACGTCTTTGACGGACATCGACAACGACGGCGACCTGGATTTTGCCTCGGGCCAGCGCAGCAACAACGGCGGCGGCGACGGCATGTTCTGGTGGGAGTACTGCACGCCGGACCATTGGGTCTATCACTACGTTGGAACCGGTCACAATTCCGTCGCCGGCGGCAACGCCATCGACGCCGATCAGGACGGCTTCGTCGATCTGCTGGCCGGAGACTCTTGGTACAGAAATCCGCAGAACCCGCGCGAGAGCGAATGGGAGCGGTTTTTCCTCGGCGGTCCGGAAGCCGAGGAGCTCGTCGTGGGAGAAGTCACGGGCGCCGCTCCGCCCGAAGTCTTGTACGTGTGGCGTTCGATCAATCCGCAATGGTTTCGGGCCGGCGCGGACCCGACGCTGCCGTGGGTTCAGAGCGAGCTCACGGCGAACACCGCGCAGCGGCAGCAGCAGGGCGGCGCCATCGGGGATCTCGACCGCGACGGCGACAACGACATCCTGGTCGGTTACAGGTGGTGGTACGAAAACGTCGAGGGAGACGGTTCCGAATGGGAAACCGTCGAGATTTTCGACGACGAGAACAACGACCCCTTCAACGAGCCGCTCGCGCATATCGGGGACCTCGACGGCGACGGCGACAACGATTTCGCCGTCGCCGCGCACTTCGGCGGCGCGGTGGCCTGGGCGGAGAACGTGAGCGGAGACGGCCGCACGTTTTCGTTCCACGAGCTCGAGAGCAACATGGAGTTTTTGCACGCGATCGTGGTCGCGGACTTCGACAACGACGGCGATCTCGACATCTTTGCCGGGCAGAATGTGGGGCCCTCCTTCATCTTCGAGAATACGGACGGCCAGGGCAGCTTCGCGCAACGCGAGATCGCTACCGACGTGCGTATGCACGAAGCCCG
>DASWGX010000168.1:0-9151 GCA_036393455.1 Polyangiaceae bacterium | reverse complement strand
CGGCGTGCTGGACGACGGCGATGCGGTTTCTGAGCACGAGCTCCGGCGGGGGTTCTACCTTTTCCTCTTTCTTCTTGGGGTCTTCCTTCTTCTCCGGCTCGGACGCCTTTTCCTCCGCTCGCTTTTCCGGCTCTGTCCGATCGGGTTCCACCGCGTCCGGCGGCTTCGCAGCCGGAGGATCGGTTTCTCTGGCTATCTGGTCCTCGTGAGGCTCGCGGTCCGGCTTCTTCGGGCGCTGGGTCGGGCTCGCCTCTTCGGGTTCCTCCTCGTTCGTCCGGGCATCCTCGTCGGCGGCCGGTTCCGCCGGCCGCTCGCGCATTTCCGGCGCTTCATCGAGGAGCGCGACCTCGACCGACGTCGTTTGCTGCACTTCGAGGCGCACCTCCTTCGCGAAGCGACGAATGTCGAGCGTCTGCCCGACCCAACGCGCCGCTCGATCGGTGCCGCCGTAGCCGCCCAGATGGACCAAGAGCGCCGTCGCGATCCAGAGAAAGAGCGGGATGTGGGCTTCGCGATGCATCGGAAGGGACGTGCCGGACGCGAGCCTTCGAATCGCACCCGCCGCAAAAACCTAACACCCGGCCGGCGCGCCAGCAATCCGAGCTCCGAAGTTGCGCGCTCGCGGGCCAGCCCCGTCGATCAGCCGCTCCCGTCCGCGGTTCGGCTTCTCGTCCGTCCCGCCCGGGCCTTCGAGTGGTCTCGACTTGCAGAGTCGCCCCACTTCGAACCTCCGCCGGAGCGAGCGGTCGTTAAAGCTTGCTGATCGCGTCCCAGTTTTCGGCAATCTCGGCGGGCGTCCACGGGCCGCCCGCGTCGTCCTTGAACTTTCCGGGGCTCTCGACGACCTTGTAGACGGAGAGCTTGGCGCCGGCGACGCCGAGCACGAAACCGGTCTTGCCCGCGCTGTGGTCGCTCGCGAAGAACAGGTGCGCCGCGGCGACGTGCTCGGGCGTCATGGTGTCCCCGAGCTTCTCGAACATCGGAAGGTCTTCGGTCATACGCGTCCTGGCAATCGGCGCGACAGCGTTGACCATGATGCCGTAGCGTTGAAGCTCGATCGACGCCGTGCGCGTGAGCCCGTAGATGCCCGCCTTGGCCGCGGAGTAGTTGGCCTGGCCGAAGTTTCCGAGCATGCCGGAGACGCTGGTGGTGTTGACGATGCGCCCTCCCTGGCCCTGGGATTTCATCCGCTGAGCCGCGGCACGCGTACACAGAAAGGTGCCCTTGAGGTGCACGTCGATCACGGCGTCCCACATCGAGTCGTCCATCTTGAGCAGCGTCTTGTCACGCAGGATTCCGGCGCTGTTGACCAGGACGTCGAGCCGCCCGAAACGTTCGACTGCCAGCTCTACCAGCCGCTCTGCGGCTCCGGGGGCGGAGACACTCTCGCTGTTCGGTTCTGCCCGTCCGCCGCCGGCGCGAATCTCGTCGGCGACTTCGGAAGCCGGTCCCGAGCTGGCGCCGGAGCCGTCGCGCGCGCCGCCGGCGTCGTTGACGACCACGGCGGCCCCCTCACGAGCGAACGCGAACGCGGTGGCGCGGCCGATTCCATTGCCGGCGCCGGTGACGATGGCAACTTTCGCGTCGAGCAATCCCATTGAAACCTCGCCTCGCGTCGTAGCACCAAATGGCTTCCCTCACCTGGTTTTGAGGCGTGCCCCGGCTGCCAGGAAAGGTCCGTCACCGGAGCCCCGCCGCGGGGTCGTGGAGCGCGCGGCAACGGTGGTTGAGCCGCGCTCGAACTCGACTACGCTCGTGCGCTCGCCATGACACGTCGGATTCTCGTTACCAGCGCGCTGCCCTACGCCAACGGACACATTCATCTCGGGCACCTGGTCGAATACCTTCAGACCGACATCTGGGTTCGCTTTCAGCGCTCGCGCCGCCACCGGGTTACGTACGTGTGCGCCGACGATACGCACGGTACGGCCATCATGATCCGAGCCCGCCAGGAAGGACGCAGCGAAGTCGAGCTGATCGGGGACATGCAAAAGGCGCACGAGCGCGACTTTGCGGGCTTTCAGATTCGCTTCGACAACTACGGCAGCACCCACTCCGAGCACAACCGCCGTCTCTGCGCTGAATTCTGGCGCGCCCTGCGCGGCGCCGGCCTCATCGTCGAACGCGAGGTCACGCAGCTGTTCGATCCCGACGCGGGCGTCTTTCTGGCCGATCGGTTCGTCAAGGGAAAGTGTCCGAATTGCGGCGCGCCGGATCAGTACGGAGACAGCTGCGAGCGCTGCGGCGCGGCCTACAGCGCCGTCGACTTGGTAGAGCCGAAGAGCACACTGAGCGGCGCCACGCCCGAGCTCAAGAGTTCCAACCACTTGTTCGTGGAGCTGGAGAAGCGCCACGCATTCTTGACGGAATGGGTCGGAGGCGCCGACCACCTTCAGCCCGAAATCGCGAACTATCTCAAGGGCCACTTTCTCTCGGAGCCGCTGCGCGACTGGGACGTGTCCCGCCCGGCGCCCTACTTCGGCTTCGAAATCCCCGATGCCCCCGGCCACTACTGGTACGTCTGGTTCGATGCGCCGATCGGCTACCTCGCGTCGACCGAGGACTACTGTCAGCGGACGGGCGCTTCGCTCGACGACTTCTGGCGTTCCGGCGACGTCGAGATCCACCACTTCATCGGCAAGGACATCACTTATTTCCACACGTTGTTCTGGCCGGCCATGCTCAAGACTGCCGGCTTTTCGCTGCCGCGGCGCGTGCAGGTGCACGGCTTCCTCACCGTCAACGGCGAAAAGATGTCGAAGAGCAAGGGCACCTTCGTCAAGGCGTCGACGTACCTCGAGCATCTCGACCCGGCCTACCTCCGCTACTACTACGCCAGCAAGCTCACGCCGCGCGTGGACGACATCGATCTCAACCTCGAGGAGTTCGTCACCAAGGTCAACGCCGATCTGGTCGGCAAGGTGGTGAACCTTGCCAGCCGCACTGCACGCCTCGTCGATCGCCTTTCCGACGCCTACCCCGAGGACGGAGGCCTGTTCGCCCGCGGGCGCGAACAGGGTGAGGAGATCGCCGCGGCCTACGAAGCGTGCGACTTCGCCAAGGCGATGCGCCTCGTCATGGCTCTGGCCGATCGCGCCAACGAGTACATCGACCGGGCAGAGCCCTGGAAGCTCCGGAAAGACGCCGCCAGAGCGGCGGAGCTTCGCGACGTTTGTACCATCGCGCTCAACTTGTACCGGCAGCTGGTCGTGTACCTCGCGCCCGTGTTGCCAGAGCTCGCACAGCAGAGCGCGGAGCTATTGAACGAGCCTCTCGATCGCTGGGAAATAGCGGCGGCGCCGGCAGTGGCGAGCTCGATCCAGCCGTTCAAACCGCTCCTTTTGCGCATCGACGCGAAAGACGTCGCCCGCATCGTCGAAGCCAGCGTGGACGCCGGCGCCGAAGCGGCGCCGGCGGAGGCCGCTTCGACGAGCGACGGCTTCGCCGACGACGGGGCCGCGCTCGCGGCCGAACCCCTGGCGTCGGAGTGCAGCCTGGAGGATTTCCAGAAGATCGATCTGCGCGTCGCGCGAGTCGTTTCCGCCGAGGCCGTTCCGGAGGCGAGAAAGCTGCTCAAGCTCACCGTGAGCCTCGGCGGCGCAGAGCGGCGTACCGTATTTGCCGGAATCAAGGCAGCGTACGCGCCCGAGTCGCTCCTAGGGCGGCTCGTGGTCGTGGTTTCGAACCTGAAGCCCCGCAAGATGAAATTCGGTGTGAGCGAGGGCATGGTCGTCGCGGCCGGCCCCGGCGAATCCGAGGTGTTCCTGTTGTCTCCGGATGCCGGCGCGAAGCCGGGTCAGCGGCTGCACTGAGGGCGTCCTCGAAAACCTGCGCTGGGGCGTGCGATGCTCTCTTTTTCTCGCAACCTCGCGCCGTCGCGTCCCGAAGGGAACCCTGCTGGACGTGTCCCGCAGCAGGCTCCCGTACTCGCGCCTCCCTTCCGCCTGCGCGGGGCCGCGGGGCACGTTCAGCGTTACTCCCTCCTTTGCGCAGCGGTAAACGGGGCGCGGCGGTAAACGGGGCGCGGCGGTAAGCGGGGCGCGGTCTGGCCATCGCCGTTCGCCTCGGCTAGACACTGAATTCGTCCGTGTCCGATTTCCCCTCCGGAGACAGCGTCCGAATCATCCCGCTCGGGGGGCTCGGGGAAATAGGCATGAACTGTCTCGCGATCGAGCAGTCGGACGCCATTCTCGTCATCGACTGCGGCGTCGAGTTCCCGTTCGACGATCTCGGCGTGGACGTCATTCATCCCGACTTCGGCTTTCTCATCGAGCAGCGCGATCGCGTGAAGGGAATCTTCCTCACCCACGGTCACGAAGATCACATCGGCGCTCTGCCGTACCTCTTGGAAAGTGTTCCGGTGCCCGTGTGGGGGCCGCCGCATACGCTGGAACTTTGCCGGCATCGCCTGGAGGAACACGGCTTCGATCTCGACAAGGTGACGACTCTGTGCACCGCGCCGTCGGAGGTCTACTCGGTCGGGCCGTTCGAGGTGGAGCCGATCCGCGTCTCCCACTCCATCGTCGAGGCCTGCGCTCTGCGCATCGAGACGGCGGCTGGCACCGTGCTCCACACGGGAGACTTCAACCTCGATCCAGATCCGCCCGACGGCGAACCCACGGACATCGAACGCCTCGAGCGGATCGGCGACGCGGGCGTGCGTCTGCTCTTGAGCGACAGCACCAACGTCGACGTCGAGTCGCGCCGGGGTTCCGAGCGAGAGGTCGGCGCCGCGCTCGAGTCGCTGGTGCGCGCAGCGCCCGAGCGCGTCGTCATCGCGTTGTTCGCCAGCAATATCCAGCGGCTCATCCTGATCGGGCGCCTGGCCGCCGCGAGCGGGCGCAAACTGTGCTTGCTCGGCCGCAGCCTGAATACGCAGGCGCGCGCGGCGCAGCGCGTTGGCAGGTTGAGCTGGCCGGCGGGGCTCGTCGTTTCGCCCGATGAAGCGGCAAGCGTCCCCCGTTCCGAGCTTCTGGTGCTCGCGGGCGGCACCCAGGCCGAGCATCGGTCCGCAATGCGGCGGCTAGCCTCGGACACGCACCCGCAGCTGAAGCTCGAGCCTGGCGATAGTGTCATCCTTTCGAGCCGTATCATCCCCGGCAACGATCGACCCATCTTCGAGATGATCGGCGATTTGCTGCGCAACGGACTGCACGTTCACACCCGGGCCACGGATCCGGCGGTGCACACCAGCGGTCACGCGGGGCGTTCCGAGCAGCGCAGGATGATCGAGTGGGTGCGGCCGCGAAGTTTCGTCCCGATCCACGGTACGCTGCATCACTTGATGCGCCATGCCGAGCTGGCGCGGAGCCTGGGCGTGAGCGACGTCGAAGTGATCGAGGACGGAGCCGTGCTTCGCTGCGACGGTCGCGGTTTGACACGGGAGGGGCGCGTTGCGGCCGGCAAGGTCCGCATCGCACTCGGCGGCGAGGTGCTGGCGCCGGAGGTCTGGCGGCGCCGCGCGGAGCTCGGGCGCGGCGGAATCGTGCTGATTTCACTGGTTGCCGACGCACGGCGACGGCTGCTCGCGCCGCCTTCGGTGACTTCCCACGGCGTGCCTGCGGTCGACGGGGATCGCGAGGCGCAGCGGCACGTCGCGCGAGCGCTGGTGCGCACTTGGCAACGAGCCGTGCAACAAGGGGGCGCCGACGCTCGGGACGAAGTCGCGCGCTGCGCGCGTCGCGAAATCGCAGATCTGTGCGGCTGGCGTCCGCTGATCGAGGTTCAGGTTCTGGAAGTCGACGGCTCGTGATATCGATCCGAGCTCGATGAAGCGCTTCGCTCCTGGAGCGCCGTGGCTCTGCGCGGCCCTGCTCGGCTTGTCGACCTTTCCGGGTTGCCGCTGCACCGAACCCGAGCCGGCGACCGCGCCCGATGCCCCGGCGGTTGCGAGCGAGCCTCCGGCCGCGTCGAAACCGAGCGCAGCTCCGGTTCAGGCAGCGCCGGAGCGCTTTCGGTTTTCCGCACCCGAGCGTCTCGTCGCGATTGGCGATCTGCACGCGGACTGGGAAGGCACCGTGCGCGCGTTTCGCCTCGCCGGCGCCATCGACGAAAGCGGGCGCTGGTCGGGCGGCGCGCTCGCCGTGGTGCAGACCGGGGATCAACTCGACCGCGGTCCTGACGGCCGCAAAATCCTGGATTTTCTGGCGGAGCTCGGCGTCGAAGCCGAGCGCGCGGGCGGCGCTCTCCACACTCTCAACGGCAACCACGAGACGATGAACGTCGCGGCCGACTTTCGCTACGTGACGCCGCAAGGGTTCGCGAGCTTTTCGGACCTAGCTCCCGCGGACGACGCCTTCTCCGAGCTTCCCGCCGCGTGGCGCGGGCGCGCCGCGGCGTTCGCTCCGGGCGGCCCTTACGCAACGAAGCTTTCCGAACGGCGCGCCATCGTCATGCTCGGTGACACGGTGTTCGTTCACGGGGGCGTCTTGCCCGAGCACGTCGATCGCGGCGTCGATGCCATCAATGACGAGATCGCTCGGTGGATGCGGGGCGAGCGCGGCGCGCCGCCGGCCTCGGTGACCAGCGAGAGCTCGCCGGTTTGGAATCGGGCCTACGGCGCTCCGGAAGTCTCAGCCGATGCCTGCGCCGTTCTCCAGACGACCCTGAGCCGCCTCGGCGCGCGCCGCATGGTTGTCGGGCACACGGTACAGCGCGCGGGCGTGACATCGGCGTGCGACGACAAGGTGTTTCGCATCGACGTCGGGATCGCGAAGTACTACGGCCAGCGCGTCGAAGTGCTCGAGCTCCGCGGCGACGCAGTGCGCATCTTGCGCGAAGCCGCGGCGGCAGTGCCGGCCGCCTCGAGCGCGCACCCCTAGCCGCGGTCAGCCCGTCGGGCGGTAGGCGCGTCCTGTCAGAGTGGCGCCGCAGGTAGCGCAGCGCTTCGGCACGTGATCCTTGAGATACGCTTCCGCGCAGTTGGGGCAAAGGCGCGCGTCGCGCTCGAAGGCGATGGGCTTGTCGGTCGCGGCGCAGTGGCGGCCCGCGACCTGGAACGCGCCGATCAAGAGCGACTCGCCGTCGCTGTCCTTGGGCTCGGGCAGCTCGTCGACCAGAGTGCGTTTGACGTCGAGCGCGTCGGGTACGCGTCGCGCCGCTTCCTTGAGAACCCAAGCCGCCGCCACGCTCTGGCCTGCGAGGGGCAGCTTGATGGTGTTCTCCTCGCCTTCAACCACGAGCTGTCCCTTGTCGGCGTGGATGCGCTTGACGTCGCACCACAGAACTCTCAAAAGGTCGGAGCCCTTTTCCTTCGCCACGCCGACGTCTCCAACCCGGAAAGGTCCGGTGTTCACCTCTCCCACCCACAAGGACACTGCCAAGACGAGGGCCCCCAAGGCCACCAGGTAGGACGCGTAGTCGAGCGGCGTCTCGCGAACCCACAGCCCATACACGCCGGCGCCCAACACCAACGACCCGACCAGCCCCGCGACCAATGCGCCGCGCGTGGTGCGCGTTTGCTCCGGTTGGAAGCGGCGCTCGTAACGCGAGCGCGGGCGTGTGCTCTTGAGCTTTTTCGGTCGTTTGGGCTCCGCCATCGGCCGGCGCGAGCCTAGCAGGGGGCAGGGGGGGTAATCTAGCGCCCTGCTCGGAAAGCCTTCGCTCTTGGGCCGAATCGTTTACGCCGCGCTGCCAGCTCTCGCCGCCGTTGCCGTCGCGACGGCGCTCGGCCTCTCGGCTACGCGTCGCGCCGAGATCGGCATCGTGCTGTACGGAGGACCCACGTCGTCGAGGTTTCAATCGTGGCGGGTCGAGGCGCTCGATGTTTCGAACGAGCTTGCGCCGGCGCCCGGCCGAACGCTCAGGCTAAGAGTCGCTACTCGGGGTCGGCCGCCGCGCTCGCTTTCGATCACCACCGACGCCGAAGGGCAGAGCTGGTCGACCTTCGTCTATTCGGCGCCACCGTTCGCGCCGCTCGAGGTCAGCGTGAGCGACGCGGAACGCGGTTCGGTGGCGCACGGCGAGATCGCGCTCGAGCCCGACCATTGGGCCGCCGGAGCATCGAAGCCCCCGGCATGGAGCGAAGCGACGGAGTCGGGAACGCTCGCGCTGCGCATTGCGGCTGCGCGCGGGCGCTTCGCGGTTCCCTTCTTCGACCGCCTGTTGTTCGAGGTACGCGACGCGGCCGGGCCGCTCGGTGACGTCGCGTTGCTGCTCGCCGGCGACGGCGTCGAGCTTGCCCAAACACGCGTCGTCACCGACGGCGACGGTCGGGCCAGCGTCTCGCTGCGACCGCTCGAGCACGTAGCAAGGGTTCGAGCGCGGGCGCAAACCGCGGACGGCCGCGCGCTCGAGGCGCACGCCGTTCTGCCCGTTTTGCCCGGGGCGCTGCACGCCGAGCTCCGAGGCGGACGCTTGGTCGTCACCTCGCCGATCGAACGCCGGGACGCGTTCGTCGCGCTCGTGGCGCGTGACTCGCGCTACTTTGCGAACCGCGTTGCGCTCGAGCCCGCCGCGGGCGGCACGGCGCTCGCCTCGATCCCGTTGCCGCCGCTGCCGTCGCAGGATGGGCCGCTCTGGGCCGTCGTTTCCAGCACGGCGGGCTTCGATTCACCGGCTTCGTGCGGGTGGCCGCTCCACGGAGCGGGCTCGATGTCGCCGCTTGCGACGTTCGATCGCGGCGAGCAGCGATTGTTCGACGGCGTTCCCCAGGCGCGCGCCCGCTATTCGACCTTTCGCGGCCGAGTCCGCGTGCTCTTGGCGATCGTGCTCGGCTGCGCCGCGGCGCTCGCCGCCGCTACGCTCTCGGTTCGCGCTTTCCGTTCGCGGCGTCGTTTGGCGCGCCACCTCGACGCTCACTTCGATCGCGGCGAGGTGTCCGGCGACGCGCCGCTCAGCGGGATTGCAACGGTAGTGCTCGGGGCGTTCGCCGTCGCGATGGGTTTTGCGCTGCTCGCGCTGTTCGCGCTATACCGCGTCGGCTGATCCGAGGAACCCGTGCTGACCGACGACGTGCGCTTCGAGGGGTTCACCAGCGAAGAATGGTGCGCACTCGGTCGCGTCCTGTTCACGCGCCGTGACGCCGCCGCGAACGGCGCTCCGAGCGGCGGCGTCATCGTCGTAGGCGACGCGACGCGGCTGCTCAAGCTCGTGCATACGGTTTCCGGCCGGCTCTCGCCCGCGGACGTGGCCTGGCCGACGCCGCTTTCGG
>DASWGX010000167.1:0-12862 GCA_036393455.1 Polyangiaceae bacterium | reverse complement strand
GTGGACGATTCCCTGGCCACGAGCGTCCCCGGGATCTGGGCGCTGGGCGACTGCAACGGGCGCGGCGCCTTTACGCACACGGCCTACAACGACTTCGAGATCGTCGCCGCGAATCTGCTCGACGGCGAAGAGCGCAAGCTTCGCGACCGCGTGACGGGTTATGCGCTCTACGTGGATCCGCCGCTCGGCCGCGCGGGGATGACCGAAACTCAGGCGCGAGCGAGCGGCCGTCCGCTCTTGGTCGGCAAGCGGCCGATGAGTCGCGTGGGCCGCGCGATCGAGAAGGACGAGACCCAGGGCTTCATGAAGGTGGTCGTCGACGCGGACACACGGCGCATTCTCGGCGCCGCGATCCTCGGCACCGGCGGCGACGAAGCGATTCACGGCGTGCTCGACGTGATGAACGCCGGCGTGCCGTACCCCGTGTTGAAGTGGGCGGTGCCCATCCATCCGACCGTGTCGGAGCTGATTCCGACGCTGCTCGGGGAGATGCGCGCCGTTGCTCCCGCGTAGCGGCTGCGACTTTCACGCCGCCGTTTGGCGGGCTCAGGGAATGCGTGCGACGAACGGCTCATCGAGGCCGTCGTGAGTGCCGCGGCCGACGATGACGGTTCCGTCGTCGGAAATCGCGCTCACGGGGCCGAGCGTCCAGCCCGAGAGATCGGCGCCGAGCGCGGTGAGCGCTGCGGCGAGTGTGCGCTCACCGTTTTCGGCGTCCCAGATCGTCGGAACGACGATGGGGTTGCCGACGACGACGGAGCCGTCGGCGCTCGCGTCCGCGGGATCGAATCCGAAACCGAGCCCCTCGACGGGCTCGTCGCCTACCCAGCGCACGGCCTCCCCTTCGCTGAAACCGTAGATGGTGGAGCCGTCGCGGCTCACGACGCGGGCGGTGACTTCGACCTCGCCGTTCAAGCCGATGAGCGGCTCCCAGCCGTTCGCTTCGGTCCAGCGGAAGGCCGAGCTCGGGTCGCTCGTGTAGCCGGCGATGACCGAGCCGTCGGCGCTGACGTCCCAGGCGTAGCTGGTTTCGTAAAACTGAGGTGGCGTCAAGAGCTCCGACTGGAAGTTGTTGTCGACCCAGCGGCAGGCCCGTGAGTAGTCGTTGTTCGTGGCGCAGGTGCCGACCACCACCGAGCCGTCGTCGCTCGTGGCCAGGGCCGCGGCGGACCACGTCGCCATGGTGCCTTGGAGATTGGCAAGGCCGCCCGTAGTCCAGTGCGCGCCCTGCTGGACGTCGCTGCTATTGGTCAAGCCGCCGACGATGAGGGTTCCGTCGTGGTTCGTGCCGCGCGCCGTGTGGCTCCCGCTCGAGAAGAGCTGGAGCTCCGTCATGCCCGCTTCCGCGGTCCACTTGAACGGTCGTAACGTGCTGGCAGCGCGTGTCCAGCCGACGACGACCAGGCCGTCGCCGCTCACGTCCTCGGCCAAGCCGAATTCGTCGTAGTCCGGCAAGAAGCCGAGCCCTTCGAAGAGCACGGTGTCGCACGTGGCCCCGCCCCAGTTGAGCGTGCACTCGCAGCTGAAAGCGTCGATGCCGTCCGTGCACGTGCCGCCGTTCTGACACGGGTCCGGCGTGCACTCGTCGATGTTCGTTTCGCAGAGATCGCCGGAGTAGCCGGGCAAGCACTCGCAGGTGTAGGCGCCCAGGTCGTCCACGCACATGGCGCCGTTCTGGCAGGCATTGCCGTCGCACTCGTCGACGTTGGTTCCGCAGTTGGTGCCGGTGAGGCCCGTGGGGCAATCGCACTCGTAGCCGTCATCGAGGTCGGTGCACGTGCCGCCGAACAGGCAGGGGTCGTCCTCGCAGCCGTCGACCGGGCGCTCGCAGAGCTCTCCCGAGAAGCCCCCGGGGCAATCGCAGCTGAACCCGTCGCCGGATTCGACGCAGCTGCCGCCGTTCTCACACGGGTTCGGATCGCAGCCGCCCTCGAGGGTAGCGCACTGTGCGCCGGTGAAGCCCGTTGGACAGTCGCACTCGTAGCCCTCCGCCGTGTCCGTACACGTGCCGTCGTTCAAGCACGGGCTATCGGCGCAGCTCGACGTCGCACCGCCGCCGCTTCCGCCGCCCGCGCCGGTGCCGGTACCGGTGCCGGTCGAGCCGCTGCCGGCAGAGGTGTCCTCGACGAACGAGTAGTCGTTCTTGTCGACGACGCTGCACGCAAAAGGGAGCCCAAACGCCCCGAACACGAGGGCTCCGCCAACGTGTCGCCGCAAAAATGGCGGTTTCGCCACGGGACCCTCAAAACCTTCCGCGGGCGAAGATGCCGCCGCCGTTGGCCGCAACGATCGGTACGACGTTGACACTCCGTGGCGCGGCCTCGCTCGAGGAGCTCGGGCCGCCGAAGAGAATCATGCTCACGCCCGCGGCCGCCGCGACGCCGCCGCCGATCAAGAGAATGTTCGTGACGCTGGCCATCGAGGCGGCGGAATCGAAGTCTTCTTCGGCCGCGCCGGCGCAGACGTTGCCCATGCACTGCTCGAGCGCGCTCGATTCCTTGCCCTTCGCCAAGAGGCCCGTGATGCCGCCGGCGACGAGGACCGCGGCGCCGATCCCGGCGGTGACGTACCCGACCGTGCGCAATCCGCCACCGGAGCTGCCGCCGGTGTCCGTCGTACCGCCGGCAGCGCCGGCGGGCTCGTCCATTTCGCTCGGCGCGGCCTCGGGCTCCGCGTCGAAGTCGAAGTCGTGCGACACGGGCTTGCCGGGCGAGAGCACGACCTGCCGCTCGAGCTCTTTTCCGGCCGAGTCGCGCGCGCGCAGGCTATGGTTGCCCGCTCGCAGCCTGAGCTCGAGCTTGCCGTCGGAAAAACTGTAGCTCTGCGGCGGCACGCTGGTGCCCGCGCGCGTATCGACGAGCTCCGCGTCCGGCGCCGTCGAGGTGAGGCTCACCACGGTGCTGTTGCCGTTGATCACCAAGAGCTCGCGCTCGAGCGCTTCGCGTTCGTCGCGCGCGACGGCACCGCCGCCTTCCTCGAGGTAGCGCGTGTAATAGTCGAGCGCCTCGCCGTCCCGTTCGAGCTTGAACGCGCAGAGCCCGAGATTGCCGAGCACCTTCCAGCTCGAGCTGGCCTCGTAGGCGAGCTTGAACTGGTAATAGGCGTCTTGGTAGTTCGGCGGGTCGCTCTGCAAGAGCTCGACGCCGTTCTTGAACAGGCGCTTGGCTTCTTCCGACACTTGTTGCGCCCCGGCCGGGCGAGGATCGCCGAAAAGGACGATCGCTATCGTGAAGAGGAGCCAGCACAGCAAGCGGGTCGGCATGGGCCCGCATTGTTGCAGAACTTGCACGGGGTGGCGACCGAGTGCTCGAGATGTTCGTCGCGCTGCACGGCGCGGTTACAGGCTGGAGCGAATCGGCCGTCCCGCGCTGGTCGTCGAGCCGTCATCGCCCGATGGCTTCGCGGCAGCGGGTGTGCCTTCCGGGGGCTTTGTCGTTGCGGTTGGCGGCTGCGGCTTCGAAGCGACCTGGGTGCTGCGCACGGCGGGCTTGGCGCTCTGTCTTACCGGTTGCCGACTTGCGGGTTGCGGTGGCGCTTTCGGTTTCTCCGGTTCGGCCGAGGGTTGTGCTTCCGGGGCGACCGCGATCACGGGCTCGGCCTGCTCGGCGGCGGGAGCCTCGGCGGGCTCGATCCGAGGCTCGGGGACCGGTGCAACCGCGGCCGGCGCAGGAGCCGCCGCGGCGGCGGCTGCTTCCACCGGCGTTTCTACGGCGCCGACCGGCGTCGCGGAGCTCGAACGGAATACGAAGAATGCTGCCGCCAGCGCCGCTGCAACGATGCCGATCGCAACGGCGGGGATGACCGGGAAGCCCTTGCGCACGCCGGGAACGACGCCCGTGTCGACCGTGCGCCGGCCCGACTTCGACCACGACTCCGCCGTATTCGACATTCGCCCCGAATCGGCAGGGCCGCCGGGCGCGGCGAAAGAACTGGGTACGGCGAAGGGCTGTCCCGTCTGTGCCGCATCGACGCGCACGGTCGCGGCACCGCTCGGGCCTGCGAGCCGCTCGATGCTCGCGCCCGTGGCCCACGCCGATAGCGCCTCCTGAAACTCCTGCGCCGTCTGAAACCGCTGGTCGGGCTCGCGCGCCATCGCGCGGCTCACGATGGTGGTGAAGCCGGGATCGACCCCCGGCGCCACAGCGGCGATCGGTTCCGGCACTTCGAGCACGATCTTGAAAACGAGCTCGTTGAAGCTGTCCGCGCTGAACGGCACTCTGCCGGTCAGGCATTCGTAGAGCAGCACGCCGACGGCGTACAAGTCCGCCCGGTGGTCGAGCTGCTTCGCCCCGCGCGCTTGCTCGGGTGACATGTAGAACGGAGTACCGAGCACGGTGCCCGTCTGGGTCATGCTCATCTCCGTCTTGTTGCCGCTCGCTCCGAACTTCGAGATCCCGAAATCCAACAGCTTGACGAAGTCGGTGATGCCTGCGTGCTTGCGGAGCAGGTACACGTTCTCGGGTTTGATGTCGCGGTGGATGATGCCGGCGTTGTGAGCCGCGCCGAGGGCCTCGAGCAGTTGCGCGGCGACGTGATGGACTTCGGTCGGGGTCATGCGCCCGCGACGAATGCGGGTACCGAGGCTTTCGCCGTCCAGGTACTCCATCACCATGTAGCGCTCCTCGGTCGGCAGCACGCCGAGGTCCAAGATTTCGACGATGTGCTGCGAGCCTACGCGTCCGGCCGCTTGAGCCTCGAGCTCGAAGCGCGCGACGATGCTCTGCTCGTTCGCCGCACCGGCGCGCAACACCTTGATCGCGACGCGCCGGTGAAGGCGGATCGCTTCGCCCTCGAACACCGTGCCCATGCCGCCCTCGCCGATCTGCCGCACGATGCGGTACTTTCCGTCCAGAACGTCACCGGGATTGTGCATGAGGCCGCCGCGAAAAAAGCTAGCATAGGTCGCCGGTGAGGGAGCGCGGCGCAGTTTTCGCTCGAGCGCGCGTCTCTCGAGGCCCTTCGCGATTCCGCGCCCCCGGCTCGATGCGTCGTCAGGACGCCTTTCCGAGCGCGGCGAAGCGGGCCTGCGACGGCGCAGCGACCCTGGGTGAGGGGCCCCCCCCGCCGCAGCGGCGCCGGCGGCCTCCGAGACGAGCCCTGCTTTGGATCAGACTTTCAAAGTCGCGAGCAGGTTCGCCAAGTCGTCGGCGTGCTCTTCCTCCATCTTGAGGATGTCCTCCAGGATACGGCGCGTGGTGGGGTCGTCGGAGCCGAGCCAGCGGATAATCTCCGAGTAGGTCTCGATCGCGATGCGTTCGGCGACCAGGTCCTCGCGGATCATGGCGTCCAGCGTGGCGGCTTCGACGTAGGCCGCGTGCGCGCGCAGGTGGAGCCCGTCGGGGTTCAGATTCGGCACGCCGCCGAGCTGCGTGATGCGCTGCGACACCCAGTCCGCGTGCAACTGCTCTTCGTTCGCGTGCTGGAGAAACTCCTGTGCGACGGGCTGCGCGTTGATCCCGCTCGCCATGTAGTAGTGGTTCTTGTAGCGCAGGATGCAGACGATTTCGGTCGCCAGCACTTCCTGCAGCACGGCGATGACTTTATCGAGATCGGCTAGGTAAGCGCCAGTGACGGCGCCTTCGCTCATTTTCTCGCGGGCGCGCTTCTTGATGGCTTCGAGGTCGGTCTTGAAAGGTTGTTTCATGTTTGACTCCGCGGGCTCGGCAAGCCTACGGAATCCCCCCGCGGGCGCAAGGTCGGCCGCGGCGCCGAGCGTTTCGTGCGCTCAACGGAGTTTTTCCGGCGACACGCGGAGGTCGAATGACGGACGAGCCACCCTGCCACGGTCTCGCGTGGCCGTTCCGCCGTTTCAGTCAGTGCGCGCCCAGCCGCGAAGCTCGCGGAGCGCCTGCGCGTGCTCGGGCTCGGCGCCGAGCCACCCGTCGCACGAGCGAGCGACGGCCGGCTTCAGCGCGGGCAGCGGATCGGCGCCGGGCACGAGCGGTGCCGCAGCGTTCCGCAACCACGACAGTAGCTGGTCGAGCGTCGCGCGACCCAGGCGCGCGCCAAGCTCGGGTACGATGTCGCGGTCGAAGGCGACCTTCTGATCGATGTCGACGAGATCTGGCAGGTGGAGCGCCGGTTCCGAAAGCGAAATATCGAGGGCACCGAGGAGCTCGCCGTAGATACGGCGAGCGGCTAGCTCGGCCGCGTCCCGCAACACGGCAAGCCGCTGTTCGGCGTTGCCGCCCGCGGGCGGCGCGGAGCCCACGAAGTGACAGTAGAACTTGAGCTTGGGCTCGGTACCCGACGGCCGCACGACGACGCCGAAGCTTTCGGTGTGGACCTCGATCAAGTTACGCGCGAGCCGATCGCTTTCGCTCGAAAAAGGACCGTAGCGCCGTTCGTCCCAGTGATCGAGAAAGGCCGTCACCACACTATTGCCGAACGTGCTCGACCGCGACGCCCGCAGCCATTGCATGATTCGATCGCGCCGCGCGGCTCCGTCGGGGCCCGAAAGCATGATCGAACGGTTCACCGAATCGTAGCCGCCCGTTCGCTCGAGAATCTCGACGTAGTAGTCCAAAAGCGAGCGGCCCTCGCGCTCGAGCCTTTGATACAGCGCCGCCAGGAACATACAAGCCCCAGTCGAATCCTTGTCGCGAATCGCCGCAAGCACCGCGATGCCGTGCGCTTCTTCGGCTGCGAGCAATAGGTCGCTCGGGGCGCCGAGCACGTCGCCGTAACGGCCCGAGCCGGCGAGGCTCTCGAGCACGGCGGCGACGTACTTGAAACCCACCAAGAGGTCGTCGATTACGGGCACGCCGGCGAGCTCGGCAATGCGCCGCACGAGCTTGCTCGTCACCAGCGTTTCGAGCACCAGGCCCCGGCGCCGCGGTCCTGTGGGGTCGAGCGCCAGGGCGTAGAGCAGGATGGCCGCAATCTGATTGCCGTCGAAGTGGTACCAGCGGCCGCCCGGCAGGCGGGCCTCGAGGCCGACGCGATCGGCGTCGGGGTCCGACGAGAGCACGATGCCGGCGCCAATCGAATCCGCGAACGCGCGGGCGGGGTCGGTCGCGGAGGGGATCTCGGGGTTCGGAGCACGAAACGGAATCGCCTCGAACGAGCCGTCGGGGCCTTGGTCGGGCGGGACACGCACGGCAAAGCCGAGCGCGTCGAGCACGGCACCGACGCTGTCGAGGCCGCTGCCGCAGAGCGGCGTGTAGACGAGCACGTGCTCGCGGCTCGGCCGCGAGAAGCCGTCGAAGAGCTCGACGTACGAGCGCACGTAACGCTCGTGCGCGCGCGCGGGCAGCGGCCGAACCAGGCCTTGCTCGAGCGCGGCTTCGAACGGCATCGGCGCGAGCGGTTCGGTGCCGCTCATGACGTCGAGCAAGGCTTGATCGTCGGGCGGAGCCGGCTGACTGCCGTGCTCGTCGTAGACTTTGATTCCGTTGTCGTCCGGGGGGTTGTGCGACGCCGACACGATGACGCCGCCCGCGGCTCCGAGCTCGCCGATCGAGAACGAAAGCTCGGGAGTGCCGAGGATCGCCAGAGGGTTGTCGGGTTCGACGAAGTACGCGGCGATGCCGTTGGCCGCGTAGACCCCGCAGGCGAGCTTCGCGAGGTCGCGCGACGACAAGCCGAAGAGCGGGTGGTCGCCCAAGGACGAGTAGCGCCCCGACACGTCGCGGAAGACACGCACGTCGTTGGCGACCACGACCGAAATCTCGCCGTGCCCGGCGAAGCGGCGTTTCAAGTGCTCGCAGTGCCCCTGCACCGTCATCGCGATCGTCGTCGTGTTGATGCGGTTCGGGCCGTAACCGACGGGCCCGCGGCGGCCCCCGGTGCCGAACGGCAACACGCGCCGAAACGAATCGAACAACAGCGCCCCATGCTCCGGCGCGCACAGCCGCGCGAGCGTTTCCGGATACGTGAACGGCAGCGTCCCCGACGCCCATAGCCGCAGTCGCCCCGCGGCGGCCGCGCCGGGCTCGCCGTAACGGTCTTGGAGCTCGGCGCAGGCGGCCGCCAAGTCGCCGGCAGGGTCAGAGCGGCTCATCGAGACGCCCGGTGTAAACGCGCGTCGCGTACTCGAGCGCAACCTTGCCGTCGACGGCCGTCGCGTCGAACAACTTCGCGAGATCGGTCATCATCGGCGCGTAACCCGGGGCTTCCGGTTCCGGCAAGTACGACGTCGAGCGCACGCGACCGCTCAGGCCGCCGAAATCGAGCACTTGCCGATTCGCCAAGCTCGTTGCCAGTACCGCGCTCGGCGCGAAGAAAGAGTCGATGACTTCCGGTCGCACTCGATCCAGGTGGGGGACTCGGCCGTACTCTTCCGAATGCGCGCGCAGGAGCCTTTCGTAACCTTGCATGAACGGCGAGACGCCGGGGAGCCGCTCGTTGAATAGCACCACGACCCAGCCCCCCTGCTGCAGGATGCGGCGGAACTCCCGCCGGCACACGGCGCCGTCGAACCAGTGAAAGGCTTGCGCGGCCACGACGAAATCGACGCTGCCGTCGGGCAGCGTGGTGGCCTCCGCCGTGCCGTGCACGCTGACGAACTTCGGGTCGGCGCCGAGCTCGTGCTCCGCCGCTTCGCGCATCGCCCGGTTCGGTTCCACCCCGTAGACGCGATTGCCGCGGCGGAGAAAGAGCCGGCTCGAGATGCCCGTTCCCGAGCCCACGTCGGCGACGACGCTTTCCGGCCGGTACGTGCAGCGCTCGGCCAGCCAGTCGATCGCGCCTTCGGGGTACGAAGGGCGGTGCTCGACGTACGCGTTTGCGCGCGACGAGAAGCGCTCGGTCGGCGACGGCACCCCGAGAGCCTACCGCGACGCCGAGCTTCGGACACGCGGCACGATCAGTGACAGTTCAGGCCTTCGGGTTTGGGCAGCGCGGCAAGGCCGGGATGACGCCGAGCCACCGCGCGCGCTCTCTCCGCTCGATTGCCGGGATCCGGGTGCGTGGAAAGAAACTCGGGTGGGCTCACGCCCTGTTTCTCAAGCCGCTCGAAAAAGGTAGCGAGCCCCGCGGGGTCGATGCCCGCGGCGACCAGAAGCTCGAGCCCTCGTGCATCGGCTTCGGCTTCTTGACCCCGATGGTGAGTCAGCATGGTCACATCGGCGAGCGCGTAAGCAGGCACCTGAAGCGATGTATCGCCGAACACGGTGGAAATGGCGGCCCAGCCGCCCAACTGTCGCAGGATTGCCTTGGTGCCGTGCCGCAGCTCGACGTGCTCGATTTCGTGCGCGACGACGGCCGCGATCTCCGCGCCCGACTTGGCTGCCTCGATCAGACCGTAGTTGACGGTGACGTAGCCACCCGGCAGGGCGAAAGCGTTCACTTCCGGGCTCTCGCTCACGGTGAACCGGTAAGTGAAAGCGGAGGAGGGAAGGTGGCTCAGAAGGGGGCTCGTCAGCGTTTCGACATAGCGCAAAAGTCGCGGGTTTTTGCAACGCCTGCCGGAGAGCTCTTGCTGTTTCGCGGCGGCTTCTCCGAGGCGTCGGTCGAGCTCCGGAGAGATGAATGGCGTAAGCCAGGCCGCTACGCGCCCCGCCATCGTCACGAAGACGAAAACCGCCGCCGCGAGCGCCGCGACGATTACCGAGAGCTCGACCGCGGCGCGGCGCCGCGTCATGGAAAACCCGCGTGTCGCCGGCGGCGGTTTCTCCTGCTCGGCGGCGCGCTCTTCGTCCATGCGGTTGCGTTCCCTCGAGAGCAATGCTTAACACGTGGGCTACTCGGAGAAAAACGCTTGGAATACCGGATCGAGCACGGCCCCGCCTTCGCATGGTTGCGCGTGACGTTGGGTCCCGGTGAGGTGGTGCGCGCCGAGGCTGGCGCCATGGTGATGCGCTCTCCGGCCGTGGAAATGGAGACGCGGTTGAACGCGGGCTACCGTCCCGGGATATTCCGTCTGTTCGTGGCCTTCATCGTCGCGCTCTTGCGCAAGGTGCTCGGCGGCGAAACGATGTTCGTCAACGACTTTCGCGGCGCGGCCGCCGGTGGTGAGGTGGTGCTGGCGCCGGCCCTGTCGGGCGGCATCGTGCAAAAGAAGCTCGGGCCGGGTCGCTCGCTGTTCGTGCAACGCGGCAGCTATCTCGCCAACACGGGGAGCATCGACACGCGCTTGCGCTTCGGTGGCCTTCGGACGCTGTTCGGCGGCGAGGGGCTGGTGCTGCTCGAGTGCAGCGGTGAAGGGGACCTGTTCGTCAACTCCTACGGCGGGGTCGTCGAGGTCGAGGTCGACGGCAGCTTCACCGTGGACACCGGGCACATCGTCGCCTTCGACGGCACGCTGGACTTCAACGTCGGAAGCGTGGGCGGTCTCAAGAGCTTTTTCCTCTCCGGCGAAGGCCTGGTGTGCCGCTTCACCGGGCGCGGCACGGTGTACATGCAGTCCCGCAACCTGAGCGGTCTGGTCGGGTGGATAAGCCCGCTTCTGCCGGGTTGAGGGTTCGAAGAGAACGGCACCATGCATTTCGAAGTGAGCTACCGTCCCTCCCACGCGCTCGGCGTCGCCCACCTCGACGCGGGGGAATCGGTGCGCGCCGAGGCCGGCGCGATGGTCAGCATGACGCGGAACTTCACGGTCGACACGTCGATGTCGAGCCGGCGCGCCGGCGGTCTCCTGAAGAGCCTCAAGCGCGGCTTTCTGGGCGGCGAGTCGTTCTTCACCAACCTGTACACCGCGAACGGCGGTCCGGGTCACATCACGTTCGCGCCGCGACTCTGCGGCGACATGATGGTGCACGAGCTCACGCCCGATCGCTCGCTGGTGGTTCAGGGCTCGAGCTACGTCGCCGCGCCGGACAGCGTCGTGCTCGACACGCGCTGGCAAGGCTTCAAGGGCTTTTTCAGCGGAGAGAGTCTGTTCTTCCTCACCGCGAGCGGGCACGGGCCGGTGCTGATCGACGCGTTCGGCGCGATAGAAGCCATCGAGCTCGACGGAGAGTTGATAGTCGACACCGGTCACCTCGTGGCCTTCACCGAAGGCATCGACTACCGGATCGACAAGGCGGCTCGCGGCTGGATCGCGAGCTATCTTTCGGGCGAGGGCCTGGTGCTGCGCGTATCCGGCCGCGGGCTGCTCTACGTGCAGAGCCGCAACCCGAGCGAATACGGCAAGACCGTCGGTAGGCGCTTGCCGGCGAGGGAGGGCTGACGGTGAAGTACGAGATCACGGGCGGCCCCGACTACGGGCTCCTGAAGGTCCGCTTCGAAGCGCCGGGCGAGCACGTAGTCGCCGAATCCGGTGCGATGGTCGCGATGGGGCCCGAGATCGAAATCCAGACCAGCGCGCGCGGCGGCTTGCTCGCCGCGGCCAAGCGCAAGGTGCTCGGAGGCGAGTCGATCTTCCAGAACACGTTCACGGCGCGCGCGGCGCGGCAGGATCTTTATCTGGCGCCGCCGCCCGAGGGCGATCTGCGTTCGCTCGACCTGGCCGCGGGGCAGACGTTCTTCCTGCAGAGCGGTGCTTACGTCGCCCACATCGGCGATGCCCTCGGGCTCGACACCAAGTGGGGCGGCGTGCGTGGTTTTTTCAGCGGCGTCGGCTTGTTCCTGCTCAAGCTTACCGGCCCCGGCACGGTTTTCTTCTCGAGCTACGGGGCGCTCCACGCCGTGCAGGTCGGCCCCGAGGGGTACACCGCGGACACCGGGCACGTGGTCGGGTTCACCGAAGGCTTGAACTACGGCATTCGCAGCTTCGGGGGGTTCAAGGGGCTCTTTCTTTCCGGCGAAGGCCTGGTCTGCGACTTCAACGGCAGCGGCACGCTCTACCTTCAAACGCGCGACCCGGGTCTGCTCGCGGACTTTCTCCACGCCTACAGGCCGGTGAAGGGCTCGAGCGGCTGACGAGCGGCGAAGGCGCGGCTCGCCGGTCCTGCGGGCAAGGGGCTAGCTTCGCGTTTCCAAGAGCGCGCGCCAGACGGCGCCGTCGACGATCGGTTCTTCACTGAGGCCGAGCACCGCGCGGAAGTGCTTCACGAACTGTGCGGTGCGCGGACCGGCGTGACCGTCCGGCAGCCCGCGCACGTCGACCAGGCCGTCGGGGCCATAGCCCCTGGCGAGCAGGAGCGCTTGGAGCGTCGGCACCGAATCTCCGAACACGGCACCTTTGCGCAGATCGAGCGTCGGCAGCACGAGCTCGAAGGCGGCGTCGCCGCCAGCGTCTCCCGCGGGCGCGGATTCGATGGCGGCGCCGGACGCCGTTTCGACCTGTCCCGTCGGAGGCAGACGCGCAAGCCCCCGGAGCTCGTCGAGGCCGCCGCGGAACCGGTTCACGTCGACGTTGCCGGCTATCCCCGGCACGCGTCCCTTGTTCGTGTACTGCCACAGAGTCCAGCCGCGCCACGGCGTCATCGACAGCGGCTGCGCCGCCGACGTGTAGTGGGCTTCCCAGAGCAGGTAGTCCTTGAGGCGATCGGTGCCGCCGAGCGCCGAGCCCCAGTAGCCCGGGTACGTGTAGAAAATGGGGCGTGCGTCGAACAGGGCCTCGATGTGCTCGAGACAGCGCAGCGCGAAGTCCACCGTCTTGCCGGGCGATAGGGACGTCACCTTCTCGAGATCGAGCACCGGTGGGAGATCGCCGGGGCCGAGCTTGCCGACGACGCTGAAAAAGTGTTTGGCCTGCTCTCTCGGGTCCACGGTCGGGTCGGCGAAGTGGTACGCCGAGCGCAAGAGGCCGGCATCGCGCATGCCCCGCCAGTTGTCGTCGAAGCGCGGATCTTCGAAGTGGACACCTTCGGTGGCTTTGCAGAATGCGAAGCGGTGACCGGCGGCGGCGACGCGGGACCACTCGATGGCGCCGTTGTGATGGGAGACGTCGATGCCCAGGACGTATTCGGCCTCGAGCTCCACTTCCGCGCGGCCCTCGTCCGCGGGAACGTCGTCGGCGGCGGGAAGCGCGGTGGGC
>DASWGX010000166.1:0-2405 GCA_036393455.1 Polyangiaceae bacterium | reverse complement strand
CGCTCGAGCTACCGTCGCTCGAGCTACCGTCGCTCGAGCTACCGAGTCGTTCCGTCGTGACGGTGGTTCTTCAGCGTTGAGCGAAGCCTCGCCGCGGGTGTCGCGCGCTTGACAGCCTTGTACCTAGTCCGTAACAGTCGCTCCGTGCGGCGTGCCTTCGCCCTCGGTCTCGTGCTGCTCGGCGTGGTCGCGTGCCGGCGCGACAAGGATACTACGAGCGCATTCCCGCGGCATGAGACGCTCTACATCGGGGGCCCGCAGTGGGGCGAGGCGAGCTCGTTCAATCCGCTGGCAAGCTCTCCGGATTGGCCGCTCAAGGGGATGAATCTGATGTACGAGACGCTGCTCGTGTTCGACTCGCAGCAGGGGGAGATGAAGCCGCTCCTCGCCGAGTCGTACCGCGTCACCGACGAGGCGGTGGAGGTGACGCTCCACGAAGAGGCGCGTTTCAGCGACGGCAGCCCCGTGACGGCCCGGGACGTGAAGTACACCTTCGATCTGGGGCGGCGCTTCAAGAGTCTGCTGCTTGCGCCGGTCTGGCAGTTCCTGACGGACGTGCGCGTGGCGGACGGGCATCCGCGCAAGGTGGTGTTCGCGCTCAATCCGGAACGCCTGAACCCGCTGGTGGTGCTCGACTCGCTGCAAGAAACGTACATCGTGCCCGCGCACGTGATCGAGCCGCTGCTGGTCCAATCGCAACAGGACATCAATCGTTTCTTGAAGCTGAAGCTCGACGCAGGCGCGGTGGCGTCGGGGCCGTACCGGCTCCATTCCCACAGCACCGAGAAGATCGTGGCGGTGCGCCGCGACGACTACTGGGGCAACCAGGTCTTTTTCGGCGGCAAGGCAGCGGCGCCGAAGTACATCGTGCACCCGCTCTACAAGAGCAACGACCACTACAGCGTCGCCTTGCAGCAGGGGCGGCTCGACGCCTCCTCGACGTTCGTGCCGCGCATCTGGCTCAAGCACAAGAAGGGCGTGAAGAGCTGGTACGATACGGCGCCGTTCTTCGTGCCGGCGTCGATTCCGACGTTGTTCGTGAATCACCTGAAAAAGCCGCTCGACGACGTGCACCTGCGGCGCGCGATGGCGTTCTCGATCGACTACGACGACATCCGCGAGCTCGCGGTGTCCGGCTACAGCGAACCCCTCCGTCCCGGGCTCGTTTTGCCGTTCGGCGTGGAGAAAAAATACTACTCGGAGCAAGACGCCAAGAAGTACGGCGCGGGCTGGCACGACCCCGAGCGCGCCAAGGCAGAGCTCCAAAAGGGCGGCTACCGCTCGGTCTGGGACGACGACGGCGATCTCCGGGAGATGCGCGACGCTTCGGGAAAGCGCGTGCCGACGCTGTTCGTCAAGTCGCCGAGCGGCTGGACGGACTGGGAGTCGGTGGTTCGCATCGCCGTGCGCAGCATGCGCGCGGTCGGCATCGACGCGCGCGAGCGTTTCATCGACGCCAGCCTGTTCTGGAATGCCGTGTTCGGCGGGGACTTCGACCTGATCATGTTCTTGCCGTCACCGGCGCCCACGCCGTCGAAGCCGTGGTCGCGCTTCGAGACGATCCTCACGTCGCGGGAATGGGTGCCCATCGGCGACAAGACGTACAAGAACATGGGGCGTTTCAACAAACCCGGTTCGCCGGGCTACGTCGCGCGCTTCGACGAGTTGCTCGATTCGATACCCACGCTGAAAGACGAGAAGGCGCTGCGGGAAGCGTACCGCGAGCTCAACGCGCTCTTCATGCGGTATCAACCGGCGATTCCCCTCGTGTACCGGCCCGACCAGTTCTACGAGTTCAGCTCACGCGCGTGGACGGGCTTCCCCACTTCCGAGCACCCCTTCTTGCCTCCCAACATTCCCGGCGTGCGCCTCGGCACGCGGATCCTCTGGCACCTCGAGCCGGCCAGCGCCGTGAACTGAGCCGCGCCCCGAGTCTTGTTCGATGCTTCGAAATCACCCCACGCTGAGCTACGTCGTCGGCCGCGCCGGCTGGTACTTCTTGACGTTCCTGGTCGCGGTCACCGTCAATTTCTTCCTGCCGCGGCTCGGAGACGCAAACCCCGTCGATACCATCATCGCCCGCGCCAGCGCGAACCTCGACGCGGAGACGGCGCGCGAAAAGGAAGAGGTGTACCTCAAGGAGTTCGGCCTGGTCGAGGTCGACGCGCGGGGCGCCATCCTGCGCGATGCCGAGGGGAAGCCCGTGCGTACGTCCTTGCTCTCGCAGTTCGCTCAGTACGTCGGTCTCAGCTTGCGCGGCGAGCTCGGTACGTCGATTTTGCAGTACCCGAAGCCGGTCTCGGAGATCATCGCGACGGCCTTGCCGTGGACGATCGCGCTGCAATTGCCGACCATCATCTTCGGCTGGGTCGTGGGAAACCTGCTCGGCGCGCTCGCGGCCTACA
>DASWGX010000165.1:0-2644 GCA_036393455.1 Polyangiaceae bacterium | reverse complement strand
CCGCGCGGTGGTTTCCGAGGTTTTCAAGCGCGCCGCCAACATCGCGAAAGACGCCCCCGCCGGCGACCCGGTGCCGCCCCCTCCGCGCCAGGCTTCCACGCACCCTTCCGAGCGCGCGCTGTTCGATCGCTTCGCGGAGCTCGAGCGAAAGCTCGCGGCAACCGGCGCCGCGCGAGACTACGCGGCGGCGCTGCAGGCGATCGCGGAGTTTTCTCCGGTGCTCGCCAAGTTCTTCGAGGACGTCTTCGTCATGGTCGAAGACGCCGCCCTCCGCGACAACCGACTGCGTTTGATGCGCCGCATCCACGATGCGTGCTCGCGGCTGGCGGACTTCAAGCTGCTCGGCAGCTAGGCCTAAGCCGGCTACGCCGGCTTAGGCCGGTGCGCGTAGGATAGCCGTGACGCGGGTGCCGTCCTTCATCGAGGCGAGCGGAACCAAGTTTCCCGGGACGGTCTTGCCGTCGACGCCGAGCTCCGCGACGCCGCGGCAAATGCCGTCGGGGTTTTTCACGTCGATGTGTACGGTCTTGCCGCGGAAGGCGCGGCGCATCCTGAAGCCAGGCCAGCTTCGCGGGATGCACGGGTCGATGCGCAGCCCGTCGAGTTCGGGCCGTACGCCGAGGACCCACTGAAGCGCCGCGTGGTAGCTCCACGAAGCGGTGCCGCTGAGCCACGGGACGCGTGACTTTCCGCCGTTCGCGTTGCACGGCGCGTACGTCGTTTGGCAGTGCACGTACGGCTCTATTTCCCTGAGCTCGGCGCGGTCGTTGTACGCCGCGGGCATGAAGGCTCTGTAGTACTCGTAGGCGCGATCACCGTTGCCGAGCAGGGCTTCGGCCATCACGGCCCAGCTCTGCGTGTGGCAGAAGATGCCGGCATTTTCCTTGATCCCGTGATTGTAGATCACGCCTCCCATCACGGTGCGCGGCGTCTTTTGCGTGAACGGAGGCGCGCTCAGCATGATGCCATAGGGCGTTGCCAGGCGATCGCTCAGAGCGTCCATGGCGCTCCTGGACTGCTCCGCCGAAGCCGCTCCGGAGAGCACGGCCCACACCTGGGTGTTGATGTAGATCTGGCCTTCTTCTTCTTGCTTCGAACCGTAGCGGCGTCCGTCCGCGCCGATCGCCCACAGAAACCACTCGCCATCCCAAGCCGCGGCTTGAATTCTGGCATCGAGCTCCTCCCGGGTCGTCGTTGCCCAATGCTCTTCGCCGGCGAGGCCGAGCCGGCGGGCGATGTCGCCGTACACGCCGAGCCCATAGCGGACCTGAAACGTGACCATGATGCTTTCGCCGTCGTAGCCCATCTGGACGCAGTCGTTCCAATCCGCAGCGAGCCCGGAGGGAAGGCCATTTGCGCCGGTTCGCTCCAGATTGAACTCGAGCGCGCGGCGCAGGTGACCGAGCACGGTAGCGTCTCCTGCGTCCGCGTACGGCAAGCGGCGCTGGTAAAAGCCGATGTCGCCCGTTTCCGCGACGTAGTCGGGCACGGTATGGAAGAACCACAAGCAGTCGTCCGAGCGATAGCGCTCGGGAGGCGGAAGCGGCTCCCGCCCCGGCGCGTGCTGGCCCGGCTTGATCACGGCGATGGCGCCGCCGCTCGAGACTTGTCCGGTCAGCATGAGCTCGAGCCGTTCGCGGATTTCCTCTTTCATGAGCGGAACGACGCCGAGCAGGTCCTGCACCGTGTCGCGAAAACCGAGACCGTCGCGTTCCCCGTTGTACACGAGCGACGCATGGCGCGACCACGCGTAGGTGACGAGCGCGTTGTACGCGTTCCAGACGTTGACCATGCTGTCGAGCTCCGGGTCCGGAGTCTCGACGCGCAAAGCGTCGAGGTAAGCGTGCCATTTGCGTTTCAATGCGGAGAGCTCGGCTTCGCAGCGTTCCGAATTGCCGAACGTCGCCACGGCGGCCCGGCCGTGTGACGCGGGCGTTCCGATCCCGAGCAGGACGATGAGCTCGCGCTCCTCGCCCGCCGCCAGGGTGAGGTCGGCCTGCAGCGCGCCGCACGGGTTTTCGCCTTCGGCCAGGAAGTTCGAAGAGCGCCCTTCCGCGACGGCAGCGGGGTTTGCATAGCCGTTGTACACGCTGCCCAGAAAGCGCTCGCGCACGGTTTCGAAACCCGCGAGCGGTGCGCCGATCAGTGCCATGAAACTGCGGCCCGAACCCGCGAGCTTTTCGGGATCGAACGGCAGGTAGGGGTGAATCGCCATGCCCAGAATGCCGTCGCAGAGCTCCGCCTTGGCGATGAATTGCGCGTACTGCAGGTTGGTGAGATCGCTCGGCATGTGCCAGCTCGTCGCCATCTCGCAGTAGGCGAAAACGGACAATTTGCGGGGCCGGCCGGAGCGGTTCCGGACCCGGAGCCGCCAATACTCGAACGTCTGGTCGAGCGGCACGAAGTACGTCGCTTCCGTTTCGATTTCCGCATAGCTGGAGGTGATGACGGTGTACGCGGTGCCGTGGCGACAAGTCGACGCGTAGTCGGATAGCGGCTTACCCACCGGCTGCCAGCTCGCGCTCCAGTAGTCCGCCGTTTCCGCGTCGCGAAGGTAGAAGTACCGGCCGGGTTGATCGAGCGGAACGGAGTTCGGGCGCATGCGCAAGAAGCGGCTCCCGAGGGCGCTCTTGTAGAAGCTGTA
>DASWGX010000164.1:0-3147 GCA_036393455.1 Polyangiaceae bacterium | reverse complement strand
CGAGGTCGAGCGCTGTCACGTCGAGCCGCTCCGCCCGGGCGTCGAGCTTGAGGGCGAGGTCAAGGCAACGCTGGCCGGCGTCCGTCTCGAGGCCGAGCTCCGCGGCGCGAAGCGCGTAGTGGGCTGAGAGCACCGACCAGCGCGCGCGCCTGGCGAGCGTGTCCTGCACTTGGGGGGCGTCGCTGGCTACGGACCGGGTCAGGGCTCGAAACAGCGCCAGCGTGTCACTGGTGAGCCGCTCGACGGCCTCCGAGCCCTCGGCTCCGAGCTGGCGTCGAATCAACGCCTTGACCGCGCGGCCCCGCGGCGCGTCGTTACCGGGAGTGAAGCGACCGCGGTCATCGTGGTTACGGGACCGCTCGCCGGACCGCTTCCGGGCGCGGGTATCCTTGAGCCGGGGGGGCTGGGGACGGAGCGCGCCATGCTCGCGGCGAAGGCTCATCGCTGGCCCATCCGATGGATCAAACGGGCAGAATCGAGCCAATCCAGCGGGAAAACCGCCGCTCGCGCCGGACTGAGGATCCGCTGGGCGGCGACGAACGACGCGGGCGGCGTGCTACTCGCCGCGCGGCTCGTGGCACGGGCCCGGGTTTCCGGGCTTTTATGGGGGGGAGTCGGCGGCACGGCGAGCCAGAGGGGCGCGGCTAGCAAATCTTGCCCTGCCACGATCTGCAAACAGCCAATCGCGGCGTTGCCCTGTAACTGTAGGGCGCTCCTCACCATGTGAAGGGAACCTCGGTCGATGAGTAGAAGCCCGGAGCTCGCAACGAGTGTGGCCACTGAGCAATACCAGCCATGTGAATCGATCCGTCGGGTGTGAGTCGCTTCGAGCGCGTGACTCCGTCGCTGCAATCGACTTTTCGCCGCACGGTCGGCGCAGCAAAAAAAACCGGGAGCCCAAGCTTGGGGGAAACCCTCATGATCTCCCGGCACCATACCGGGTTATCGTGGCTCGAGTGTCCGCCTCGCCAGGCGCCGCACACGTAGGCAACGTGCACGTGCATTAGCTCATGTACGACAACGTCCAGCGTGTAGCGCGGACCGCATGGTGCCGGCGGCTTGTTCGGATCGCGCGGTCCATCCCAGATCGTCGGATGTAGTGTCACAACGGGCGCGAGCTCCGGCGTCGAAGCCGTAAGCCCGATGCAACGCCCGTACGCCGTGAGCGCCCATTGCGTGAGCGGCACCGGCAAGCGGTCGCCGTCGTAAACGACGTCCATTGCCCATCGAACGGCGCGGTAGGCAAAGCGCCCCTTGTCGCCGTGGAATTGCTCGCAGAGGTCCTCTAGCTCGGAAAGCGTCCAAGACTCGGAACCCTGTAACTGTAGGGCAATCTCCGGCGCGGCACTCATGATCGTTCCTCCCCCTGAATCGCCGCCCGCTCGAGGTCGTCCGCATCACACATCACGGGCATCACGACGGGTTTCGCTCTGTAGCTCTGCGCGTGATCATCTCCCCCATTCTCTTGCGTGTACGTATAGGTACCTGTGATGTCCTGTGACGTGTGATCAGAGCCTGTAGGGGCTTCGCCCTCATCACGGGTAGCATCACAGGTCCGATAGTACCTGCGCACCCGGTCGCCGCCGTTCCATAGCTGTCGGGGAAAGAACCCCAGAGCCCGGAGCACGATGCCGATGCGGCGCGTTGCTGCCGGCGTGATGCGCTCGGCTGGCATGCCGATCGCCCCGGCGAGCACGTCCCCGGTCGTGATGCCGTCGCCCAAGATGAGGCGGTCCCGTCCTCCGTGCCCGTCGGGGCGCGTCGGGTCGTCGAGCCAGCGGCGAACGAAGTCGAGCCAGTCGTCCTGCTCTTCGCGTTCGGCTGCTTCCTCAGCGGCGAGCGCTCGGAGCTCGGCAGTGTCGAGGTGCCAGGGCTCGCCGGCACGGTAGGCCGAGACGGCCTCAGCCCAGAGCTGGGCTCGGTCCCGCGAGAGCGCCCCGAGGTCAATCTGCGCGCACCGAAGCGGCCAGAAGCGGCGCGAGCCCGTGGGGTCGGTGAGGTAGTGCTCATCATTGGTCGATCCCGCGAAGACGACTTGTCGAGGGTGGTCTTGCGTGCGCCGTCCGTAGCTCGGACGGTAGGTGTCGGTCTGACTCGAGAGGAAGTTTTTCACCCTCTCGATTTCTCGACCTCGAATCGACGAGAGCTCGGCAAACTCATAGATCCACTTTCGCCGGAGCGCCTGATAGGAATCCTTGTCGCCGATCGTGATGCCCGTGTCGGCGAACCACTCCGCTCCCGCCAACAGTCGTAGCGCGCTCGACTTGCCGATGCCCTGCGCGCCCTCGAGTCCGAGCAGGGAGTCGACCTTGCAGCCCGGCTCTATCACGCGAGCGACGGCGGCGATCATCCATCGGCGTCCGACGGCAGCCGCATAGGCGGAGCCCGGCGCCCCGAAGTACACGCGCCCGAGGTCGTTCAGCCGCTCGGTCCCATCCCACTCGAGCGATGCGAGCCAGTCCCGGACGGGATGCACGATCGTCCGGTGTGCGATGGCGGCGACACCTTGATCAACGTGTCCCGCCGCGGGCTCGAAACCGACCTCGCAAGTGAACCATGCGATGGTGCGCGCCGTGTCCTCATCCGTCCAGTCTCCGAGCGCGTAGTCGGCCGGCGCATCCTGCGGACGCATCGGCGGGACCTTCTGCGTGACGACGGCAACGCCGAACGCATCCCATGCGAGCACGCCGCGCCAATCCTGATGCAGGGCTAAGACGTGCATCACATTCGCGAGGCAGCGCCTGGGCTCGTCGCGCTTCGTGAGCAGGAGCCCGCCGCGCCAAAAATCGGGATTGAGCGTCACGCGGTCGGCCTCGACCTTCGCCTTTCGGGTGACGGGGCGGGCACCGTTGCGGGGGTCGCTCGGGAGCTCTCCGGCGCGAGCGCGATCGTTTTCATCCATCGGTTTTTTGCCGTTCGTTTTACGCTGGAACATGCTGTCCGAGTAGTCGCTCACGTGGTCTCCATCCGGCTGAGCCGGCGCGTAACCAGTCTCGCGATCCGCCGTGCCGCAAGCGCGCGACGACTCGCCAACGGGAGCTCGGGATGTTCGCGTGCGACGTCGCACGATGCCTGCTCTGCGATCGCGCGCGCCGTTGCGAGCGGCACGCCGCAGATCCTCAGCATCTCGCCGGCTCCATCCTGGTA